>NZ_JCBAJO010000152.1:0-11611 GCF_059772245.1 Cupriavidus sp. R6-3 | reverse complement strand
CTGCCCCACGGTGCGGCTGCCGGCCACCGCATGGCACAGCAGCGCGAAGCTGCCGGGCTTCATCGCGCGCGAGTCCTGACCGAAGAACTCGTCGCCAAGCGCCGCCGATACCGCCAGCCACAGCCCGCTGTAGCTCGCCGCGGACACGCGCGCCTGCGCGACCGCCAGCATCGCCGGCGCGATACCGGCGGCGCGCAGCACCGGCTCCGGATCGATGCCGCGCGAGCGCAGCCCGGAAATCGCATGGTGGACAAAGCAGATCGCGACGCTACCTTTTTCCATCGGCACGCGAGGCAGTAACGGGACGCAACAGCAAAGGCATGGAGACGATCCGTAAGGTGGTCGGGATGCCGGCTGCCGCCGTCACGGCAAGCGGCGGGCAGTGGCAAATCAGTTCAGCACAGTTGGCGGATTTTGGCATAGCGCGCGCCGGCATCGCCTTTCTACACTGCCGTCATTCCACGACCGCACCACGACGACGCACCACGACGACGCACCACGACGACCCCGCAACCACGCGACCACAGCGCCATGTACAGCGAATACACCGAGCAGCAACGCATGATCCGCGACACCGCGCGCGCCTTCGCCGAGGAACGGCTCAAGCCCAACGCCGCGCAATGGGACCGCAGCGGCCAACTGCCCGACGAGATCGTCGCCGAGATGGGCGCGCTCGGCCTGCTCGGCATGATCGTGCCCGAGCAATGGGGCGGCACCTATACCGACTACATCGCCTACGCGCTGGCGATCGAGGAGATCGCCGCCGGCTGCGCGGCCTGCGCGACGCTGATGAGCGTGCACAGCTCGGTCGGCTGCGGCCCGATCCTGCACTACGGCAGCGAGGCGCAGAAGCAGCGCTATCTGCCGGCGCTGGCCAGCGGCGAGCTGATCGGCGCGTTCTGCCTGACCGAGCCGCAGGCCGGCTCCGAGGCGCACAACCTGCGCACGCGCGCGCGGCCGACCGACGACGGCTGGGTCCTGTCGGGCAACAAGCAGTTCGTCACCAACGGCCAGCGCGCCGGCATCGCCATCGTCTTCGCCGCGACCGAACCGGAGCGCGGCAAGCGCGGATTGTCTGCTTTCCTCGTTCCGACCGACACGCCGGGCTTTGACGTCCATGCCCCGGAGAAGAAGCTCGGCATCCGTGCTTCGGACACCTGCGCGATCACGCTGGAGGACTGCGTCGTGCCACACGACGCGCTGCTCGGCGACACCGGCGAGGGCCTGCGCATTGCGCTGTCGAATCTCGAAGGCGGCCGCATCGGCATCGCCGCGCAGGCGATCGGCATCGCGCGCTCGGCCTTCGATGCCGCCTGCCGCTATGCCGGCGAACGGGTGCAGTTCGGCCGGCCGCTGCGCGAGCATGCGCCGATCGCCAACATGCTGGCCGACATGGCGACCGAGCTGAACGCGGCGCGCCTGCTGGTGCATCGCGCCGCGCGCATGCGCAGCGACGGCCACCCCTGCCTGTCCGAGGCCTCGCAGGCCAAGCTGTATGCGTCGGAACTGGCCGAACGGGTCTGCTCCAAGGCGCTGCAGATCCATGGCGGCTACGGCTACCTCGAGGACTACCCGGTCGAGCGGCACTACCGGGACGCGCGCATCACCCAGATCTACGAAGGCACCAGCGAGATCCAGCGGATGCTGATCGCCCGCTCGCTGTAGTTCGCGCCTCGCCTTTCCTGACGACTTGCACGACCAGACAAACGATGGAGACACCATGACCACACAGCCCGCCACCGACACCGCGATTCCGACAGTCAAGCTGCTGATCAACGGCGAATGGGTCGAATCGGCCGCCACCGAGTACCGCCAGGTCGTCAATCCGGCCACGCAGCAGGTGCTGGCGCGCGTGCCGCTGGTCACGGCCGCCGAGGTCGATGCCGCCGTCGGCGCGGCGCAGCGCGCCTTCGCCAGCTGGCGCCACACGCCGATCGGCGCACGGCTGCGCATCATGCTGAAGTACCAGGCGCTGATCCGCGAGCACAGCAAGCGCATCGCCGCGATCCTGACCGCCGAACAGGGCAAGACGCTGTCTGACGCCGAGGGCGACATCTTCCGCGGCCTCGAGGTGGTTGAGCACGCCGCCTCGATCGGCACGCTGCAGCAAGGCGGCTTTGCCGAGAACGTGGCCGCGACCGTGGACACCTACACGCTGCAGCAGCCGATCGGCGTGTGCGTCGGCATCACGCCGTTCAATTTCCCGGCCATGATTCCGCTGTGGATGTTCCCGATGGCGATCGTCTGCGGCAATACCTTCGTGCTCAAGCCCTCCGAGCAGGACCCGCTGTCGACGATGGAACTGGTGGCGCTCGCGCTCGAAGCGGGCGTGCCGCCCGGCGTGCTGAACGTCGTGCACGGCGCGAAGGATGTGGTCGACGCGCTGTGCACGCATCCCGATGTCAAGGCGGTGTCGTTCGTCGGCTCGACCGCGGTTGGCACCCACGTCTACAACCTGGCCGGCAGCCACGGCAAGCGCGTGCAGTCGATGATGGGCGCCAAGAACCACGCGGTGGTGCTGCCCGACGCGCACAAGGAGCAGACGCTGAACGCGCTGGTCGGCGCCGCCTTCGGCGCGGCGGGCCAGCGCTGCATGGCGACGTCGGTGGCGGTGCTGGTCGGCGCGGCACGCGACTGGGTGCCCGAGCTGATCGCCAAGGCCCGCACGCTGAAGGTCGGCGCCGGCGCCGAGCCCGGCACCGATGTCGGACCAGTGGTGTCGGTCGCGGCGAAGCAGCGCATCCTGGGCCTGATCGAGGCCGGCGTGAAGGAAGGCGCGACGCTCGCGCTCGATGGCCGCGAGGTCAGCGTGCCGGGCTATCCGGACGGCAACTTCATCGGGCCCACCGTATTCACCGACGTCACCACCGAGATGTCGATCTACACGCAGGAGATCTTCGGGCCGGTGCTGGTGGTGATCGGCGTCGACACGCTCGACGAGGCGATCGCGCTGGTCAACCGCAACCCCTTCGGCAACGGCACCGGCGTGTTCACGCAGAGCGGCGCCGCGGCGCGCAAGTTCCAGAGCGAGATCGACGTCGGCCAGGTCGGCATCAATATCCCGATTCCGGTGCCGGTGCCGTATTTCAGCTTCACCGGCTCGCGCGGCTCGAAGCTGGGCGACCTCGGCCCCTACGGCAAGCAGGTGGTGCAGTTCTACACGCAGACCAAGACCGTGACGGCACGCTGGTTCGATGACGAGACCGTCAACCAGGGCGTCAATACCACCATCGCGCTGCGCTGAAACCGGCAACGCACAGGAGACCTCGATGCAGCAGACCTCGATGCATATCGCCTTCATCGGCCTGGGCAACATGGGCGCGCCGATGGCGCGCAACCTGCTGAAGGCCGGCCACACGCTGACGGTATTCGACCTGAACGCGCAGGCGCTGGCCGCGTTGCGCGAAGCCGGCGCCAGCGGCGCCGATTCGCCGCGGCAGGCGGCCGCGGAAGCCGATATCGTGATCACGATGCTGCCGGCCGCGGCCCATGTGCGCGGCGTCTACACCGGCGAGAACGGCGTGCTGGCCGGCGTGCGTCCCGGCGTGCCGCTGGTCGATTCGAGCACGATCGATCCGGCGACGGTACGCGAACTGGCCGCGCTGGCCGCGCGTCAGGGCAATCCGTTCGCCGACGCGCCGGTGTCCGGCGGCACCGGTGGCGCGCAGGCCGGCACGCTGACCTTCATGGTCGGCGCCGAGGCGGCGCTGTTCGAGCGGCTGCAGCCGGTGCTCTCCGGCATGGGCAGGAACGTGGTCCGCTGCGGCGACACCGGCACGGGCCAGGTCGCGAAGATCTGCAACAACCTGATCCTGGGCATTTCGATGATCGGCGTATCCGAGGCGATGGCGCTTGGCGCCCGGCTCGGCATCGACACCACGGTGCTGGCCGGCATCGTCAACACCTCGACCGGGCGCTGCTGGTCCTCCGACACCTACAACCCCTACCCCGGCGTGATCGACACCGCGCCGGCCGCGCGCGGCTACAGCGGCGGCTTCGGCGCCGAGCTGATGCTCAAGGACCTGGGGCTGGCCAACGATGCCGCGCGCGCGGTGCGGCAGCCGCTGTTCCTCGGCGCCCTGGCGCAGCAGCTGTATCAGGCGATGTGCCAGCGCGGCGATGGCCAGCTCGATTTCTCGGGCGTGATTCGGCAATACCTGGATGCCGATGGAGGGACGGCGTGAACGCAAGGGCCGAAACCATGCCGCACGCGGTGGATGCCAAGGGCACAGACGAGGTCCGCTTCGACGTCATCAATCGCGTCGGGCTGGTCACGCTGAACCGGCCGCGCCAGCTCAATGCGCTGTCGTATCCGATGATCCTGGCGCTGCGCGAACGACTGCGGCAATGGGCATCGCGGGACGATGTCGTCGCCGTGGTGCTGCGCGGCGCAGGCGACAAGGCGTTCTGCGCCGGTGGCGATATCCGCGCGCTGTACGACAGTTATCGCGACGACATGGCGGGGCGTGGCGGCAACGATGGCGAACCGCTGTACCACCGCTTCTTCGTCGACGAATACCAGCTCGATTTCGAACTGCACCGCTATCCCAAGCCGGTGGTCGCGCTGATGGACGGCATTGTGATGGGCGGCGGCATGGGGCTGGCGCAGGCCGCGCGGCTGCGCATCGTCACCGAACGCGCGCGCGTCGCGATGCCGGAGACCGGCATCGGCCTGGTGCCCGATGTCGGCGCCAGCCACTTCCTGTCGCGCATGACGCCCGAGCTGGCGCTCTATGTGGGCCTGACCGGGGTGACGCTCGGCGCGGCCGACACGCTGCTGTGCGGGCTCGCGGATGTCGCGGTCGACAGCGCCGCCTTGGCGGACTTGGAGGCGACGCTGGCCAGCATCGACTGGTCCGGCTGCGCCTGGCCCGGCAACGGCGACACGGTGCTCGCAACCCTGCGCCGCGCGCTGGTCCCCGCATCGCCGGTCACGGCGGCCGACGCCCCGCTGCTGAAGGTCCTGCCCGCCCTGCTGCGGCATTTCCGCGCCGACGCGACGCCGGCGGCGATCCTGCAGGGACTCGCGGGCGAGCAGGATGCCTGCTGCACGGACCGGGCGGAGCGCGCCGACCGGGCCGACCGAGCTGATGGCGCCGACCAAGCCGATGTTGCAGACCGAGCCGATGGTGCCGACGGAGCCGATGGTGCCGACCGAGTTGATGGCGCCGACCGAGCCGATGGTGCCGACCGAGCCGATGACGCCGACCGCACCGGTGGTTCCGATGGTCCCGAAAGGGCCGAATGGGCCGAATGGGCCGCCAAGACCGCCATGCTGCTGCGCGGGCGCTCGCCCCTGATGACGGCGGTCACGCGCGAACTGCTGCTGCGCGGCCGCCGGCTGGACCTGGCCGATTGCTTTCGCATGGAGTTCGACGTGGTCAGCCACGCCTTCACCGACGGCGATTTCATCGAGGGCGTGCGCGCGCTGATCGTCGACAAGGACCAGACCCCGCACTGGCGGGTCGGCAGCCACGACGAGGTCGATCCCGATGCGGTACGCCGGTTCTTCGTATCGCCGTGGCAAGGGGAGCGGCACCCGTTGGCATCGCCCGCCTTGACTTGCTGATTCCCCCGCTCGCGCGGGCGCGACGACCTACCCCTTCGCCCCGCCCCCGCGCGCCGGCTCATGCGCGGCCGGCGCGACCAGCCCATCGGCGCGGAACATCGCCTTGATGCCCCGCACCGCCTGCCGAATGCGCGATTCGTTCTCGATCAGCGCGAAGCGGACGTAGTCGTCGCCGAAGTCGCCGAAGCCGATGCCCGGCGATACCGAGACCTTGGCTTTTTCCAGCAGCTGCTTGGCGAACTCCAGCGAGCCCAGCGCGCGATACGGTTCGGGAATCCGCGCCCAGATATACATCGACGCCTTCGGCAGCTCCACCGGCCAGCCGGCTTCGTTCAGGCCGCGCGCCAACACGTCGCGGCGCGACTGGTATTGCGCGGCGATCTCGCGCACGCACTGCTGGTCGCCTTCGAGCGCGGCGATCGCGGCGATCTGCAGCGGCGTGAAGGTGCCGTAGTCGTGATAGCTCTTGATGCGCGCCAGCGCCGTCACCAGGTCGGCGTTGCCGGCCATGAAGCCGATGCGCCAGCCGGCCATGTTGTAGCTCTTGGACAGCGTGAAGAACTCCACCGCGATGTCCTTGGCGCCCGGCACCTGCAGGATCGACGGCGCCTTCCAGCCGTCGAAGACGATGTCGGCATAGGCCAGGTCATGCACGACCAGGATGTCGTGCTTGCGCGCCAGCGCGATCACGCGCTCGAAGAAATCGAGCTCGACGCATTGCGCGGTCGGGTTGGACGGAAAGCCCAGCACGATCATCTTGGGCTTCGGATAGCTGCCGCGGATCGCGCGCTCGAGCTCGGCGAAGAAGTCGACGCCCGGAATCAGCGGCACCGAGCGGATATCGGCGCCGGCGATCACCGCCCCATAGATGTGAATCGGATAGCTCGGGTCCGGCACCAGCACGGTGTCGCCGCGATCGAGCGTGGCCAGCATCAGGTGCGACAGCCCCTCCTTCGAGCCGATCGTCACGATGGCCTCGCGTTCCGGATCGATCTCGACGTCGTAGCGCTCGCGATACCAGTGCGAGATCGCGCGCCGCAGCCGCGGGATGCCGCGGGAGGTCGAATAGCCGTGGGTATTGGGGCGCTGCGCCGCCTCGGTGAGCTTGGCCACGATATGCGCGGGCGTCGCGCCATCGGGGTTGCCCATGCTCATGTCGATGATGTCCTCGCCGCGACGGCGCGCGGCCATCTTGAGCTCGGCGGTGATATTGAAGACGTAGGGGGGAAGACGATCGATGCGCGCGAAGCGGCGCTGGCCCGAAGTGCTCGAGCCCGGGGATGCCGGAATGGCTGACATGGTTGTCCTTGTACGTAAGCGCCCGGAACCGTCCGAGCGACGTTGGCGGTTGTCAGTGCCGCCGGCAACGATGTTAATCGGGTTACGGGCGCGCGTCCACGGCTATCACGCAAACGCGATGACGCTCTCATCGGCCCGCTGGGGCGCCGCAGCTTGTGCCGAGCGTTTCTCCCCTCTTGCTCGCGCCGCGCTTCGGCGGTAAGCTTCGCCCACTCTTTGTATGCAAAACTTGAACACAAAAAAAGGAGACATAGCGCGATGGATCTCGCTGCCGCTCAACTGCCGATGGTGCTCAATGGTCTGGAATGGTCGGGCTGCGCGCTCGCGATGAGCGGCTCGCTGCTGGTGGCGCTGCACAACAAGGCGTCGCGCTGGGGCTGGATTTCGTACCTGTGCTCGAACATCGTGTGGAGCGTGTTCGCGCTGGTGACCGGCACCTATGGCCTGTTCGTGCAGCAGCTCGGCTTCACCGCGACCAGCCTGTACGGGCTCTACCGGCATACGCAGTTCCATCGTCAGAGCGGACACGCCGGCTCGCACTGAGCCGGAGCGCCCCAGCCCTGCGCGGGGCTCAGTCGTCGAGCGTCTCGTGCACGCCGACCGCGCCGTGCTTCCAGTAGGCCGACGCGCGGATGCGGCGCTTGTCGATGCCGCGCTCGTCAACCAGGCAAGCGCGCACCGCGCGCATCTCGGCGGCTTCGCCGGCGGCCCAGACATAGCCCTCTCCGGCCGGCAATTCCAGCCGGCGCAGCGTCGTCAGCAATTCGTCACCTTCGGCGCGATACAGCCAATGCAGTTCGCAGTCGGCATTGCTGCGCAGATCGAGACGCGCCTCGCGATCCTCGACCTGGACCACGACCACCACGCGCTTGCCGGCGGGCAATTCCTCGAGACGGCGGGCGATCGCGGGCAGCGCCGCTTCGTCGCCGATCAGCAGGTGCCAGTCGAACGCCGACGGGATCACGAAGGAACCGCGCGGCCCGCCGATGCCCAGCCATTGGCCCGGCTGCGCCTGCGCCGCCCAGCTGGCGCCGGGACCGTCGCCGTGCAGCACGAATTCGATATCGAGCTCGCGCGTCGCGGCGTCGTAGCGGCGCGGCGTGTAGTCGCGCGCGATCGGGCGCGGCTGTCCCTCGGGGAACATCGGACCGTCGGGTCCCATCTCGGGCAGCACCGGGCGCTGCTGTCCGGGCGCGGGCAGGAACACCTTGATGTGGTCGTCGAACGAGGCCGAGACGAAGTCGGCGAGGTCGTCGCCGGTGAAGGTCACGCGCAGCAGCGCCGGTGAGAGCCGCTGCGTGCGGACCACCTGGATGTGGCGGAACTTCAGCGGATGGCGGACGCGTTCGACGGTGAGCGCGGCGGCGCCGCGGCTATCGAGCGGACTGGCGGTATCGCCGGTGTTGGCCGTATTGGCCGTATTGGCCGTATTGGCGGTATTGGCCGTATTGGCGGTATTGGCGGTATTGGCGCGATCGGTAGCGGACATGCATTACCTCGGTTGGCGTGGTCGGGCGGGATGCGGCGGCACGGCGGCTGCCTCGGTGTCTTCGATATCGGCGACGGCGCGCAGCAGGATGTCGGCGATGCGCCGTTGTTCGGCCGGCGAGGCATCGGTGCGCAGCAGCAGCGCGCGCTTGAGCGCCATGCGCGCCTGCACGAACTCCGGCAGCCAGCCGTTGCCCTGCTCGTCCGGCTCGGGCGGCGGCTCGCCGGCAAGCGCGCGGCGCACCCATTCCATCTTGCGGGCGGCATGACGCAGCCCGTTCCACAGCAGCGCCAGGCGCTCGCGGTTGGCCTGCAGGAACTCGCGGCCGGGCTCGGCCAGCCGATAGCACTTGCGGTTGCCGTCGACGTCTACCTCGGCGTGGCCGATCTCCTCCAGGTACGTCAGGGCGGGATAGATCACGCCCGGACTGGGCTTGTAGAAGCCGGCGCTGCGCGCTTCCAGCGCCTTGATCAGCTCGTAGCCATGGCTGGGCTGCTCGGCCAGCAGGTCGAGCAGCAGCAGTTGCAGGTCGTCGGCGCCGAGCTTGCGGCCGCGGCGCAGGCCGTCGGCGTCGGAGCCGAAACCGCCGAATCCACCGAAGGGACCGCCGGGTCCGTGGCCGTGCCGGCCGTGATGATGGCGAGGAGGCATGGGTCAGTCGTCCGTTATATCGAAAAACATATCTTACGATATAGTTGGCAGCACTGCAGGTCAAGCCTCGGCCCTGCTTGGGGCAGGGTCTTGCCGGGCGCGCTGTCCGCCGGTCGCCCTTTGGGTGGGCCGTCCTATCCCGTCGCCCTGTTCCGTCGGCCGCCCTTGTTCCGTCGACCGCCCCTGTTCCGTCGGCCGGCCCGGTCCCGTCGGCTACCCTATTCCCCCAGGAACTCCGCCACGAACTCCAGCCCTTCGATATGGTCGGCCACCACCTTGGCGATCACGGCGAGCGGAATCGCCAGCAGCATCCCCCACGCGCCCCACAGCCAGGTGAACAGCAGCAACGCGACGAACACCGCCACCGGATTCATCTTCGCCATCCGCCCGGTCATCCAGGTCTGCACCACCGAGCCGATCAGCGTCGCGATCAGAATCGAACCCCCCGCTGCCGCGGCGGCCAGCCCCAGCGTGCCGAACTGCATGAAGGCCGCCACGCCGAGCGCGATCGCGGTGGCGCCCGAGCCGAAGTACGGAATCAGATGCAGCGCGGCCGCGGCCAGCGCCCAGGTGCCGGCGTGCTGCAGGCCGATCGCCTTCAGCAGGAACCACGTGCACACCCCCAGCGCGGCATTGGTGATCAGCAGCATCAGCATGTAGCGCTGGATCGCCCGGTTGATCTCGCCGAGCATATGGACGTTGACCTTCTTCTGCGTCAGCGTGCGGCCCGTCATCTTGACGAACTTGCGCTTGAACATGTCGCCCGACACCAGCAGGAAGAAGGTCAGGAACAGCACCACTACGGCCTGCCCCGCCGCCGCGAAGGCGCTGACCGAGCCGGCCAGCACCATGTCGTGCAGCGCGCCGGCGGGCTTCTCGATCACGACGGGCGCGCCGCGCGAGAGCTGTGGCGTGCCGCCGGTCAGCACGGTCGCCGCGCGCTGGATCTTCTGCCACATCGAGTCGTCGCCGCTGAGCAGCGCCGACAGGCTGCGGGAGAGCTTGCGGGCGATCTCGGGCAGACGGTCGACGATGGCCTCCACCTGGCCCTGCAGCAGATAGGCGCCGCACAGCAGCACCGCGACCAACCCCAGCAACACCAGCGTCGCGCCGATCGGACGCGGCAGCCGCTGCCGATGGAGCGCCGACACCAGCGGATCGAGCAGATAGGTCAGGATGACCGCCAGCACCACGGGAATCACGAAAGCCTTGGCAACATGCAGCGCGTACAGGCAGGCCAGCGTCGCGAGCACCACCAGCGCCAGGCTGCCGCGCTGGATCGCCACCGGCAGCATGCGGGCGCTGGCCGGGCCGCGGGCCGGCTCGGCCGCCGATGTGGCGGCCGATGAGGCTGCGGATGAGGCCGCTCCGGACTCACCATCCCGGGCGCCCACGGCGATGGCCGATGCGTCCCGCTGTGCGGTCGCCCCAGGCTCGCGCTCGCGGGTATTCGCGGCGATGGCCGAAGCGTCCGGCTGTGTGCCTGTCGCTGGCTGGCCGTCGCGGACATTCGCGGCGATGGCCGAAGCGTCCGGCCGTGTGGCCGCCGCCTCGCTCGCCGCCGTCGCCCCGGCCAGCGGCTCGACTGCTGCCTCGTCCCGCGATGGCACCGCCCGCGCGCCACCCGTGGACGGTGCGGATGGCGCACCGGGCTGCGCGGACGGATTGGGCGTGGCATGCATGGCGAGGGGGACGGTGCGGGGGCTGGGGAGCGCCGCGCGGGAAGCGCGGTGCATCACTGTCAGCATAGTCGGCGGCTCACGCCCCCCGCAGTCGGACGGCCGCCGCAAGCCGTGTAGGACAAGCGCGACAGCGTCCCCCGTGGCCCACGGCGCTCCGAACACGGCACGGGGACCCGGGCAGGGACCCGCGGCACGGGGACCCGGGTAGCGGTCCGGCACCCGCGGCCGCGCGCCACGGCACGGTTTGACAGCCCGTCCCGATCGACCGATGATGCCCCGCGCCTCACGCCTTTCGGCCCACCGCCCCTTATGGAGACCTCGCCGTCATGCCCGATCACCGCCCTGTGCCTTCCGCCGCGACCGACCTGCCCGTCCTGCGCGATCCGGCGGGACTGCCCGCCCTGCCCCCGATCGCCGAGCCCGGCCAGCCGTGGCAGGCGATCGACACGCCGGCGCTGGTGCTGGAGCTCGATGCCTTCGAGCGCAATCTGCAGCGGATGCAGCAGGCCGCGGATCGGGCCGGCGTCGCGCTGCGGCCCCATGCCAAGGCCCACAAATGTCCAGACATCGCGCTGGCGCAAATGACGCGCGGCGCCGTCGGCATCTGCTGCCAGAAGGTCAGCGAGGCGCTGCCGTTCCTGCGCGCCGGCGTCGCCGACGTCCATATCAGCAACGAGATCGCCGGCCCGGCGAAGGCCACGCTGCTGGCCCGGATGGCGCGCCACGCTCGGATCAGCGTCTGCGTCGACGCCGTCGTCCAGGTGCGCGCACTGGCCGAGGCCGCCGAACGCGAGCAGAGCGGGCTGACGGTGCTGGTCGAACTCGACATCGGCCAGGGCCGTTGCGGCGTGGCCGATGCCGACGCCGCGCTACGGCTGGCCGAGCGCATCGCCGCGCAGCCGCGCCTGTCGTTCGGCGGAT
>NZ_JCBAJO010000151.1:0-11762 GCF_059772245.1 Cupriavidus sp. R6-3 | reverse complement strand
GCGCCGGGCGCCAACGTCACGCATTGAAGGAGGCGCAGATGGATCGCAGACGCGCCCTGTCCCTGATCAAGACCGCGCTGACCGGCTTCGACAAGCCGCTCGCGCTGATCGTCTTCCTGTTGTTCGCCACCGGCATCGTGGCGCTGTACTCGGCGTCGATCGACGTGCCGGGCCGCGTCGAGGACCAGCTGCGCAATATCCTGCTGTCCTACGCGGTGATGTGGGTGATCGCCTATCTGCCCACGCAGACGCTGATGCGGGTCGCGGTGCCGCTCTATACGGTCGGCGTCGCACTGCTGATCGCGGTGGCGATGTTCGGGCTGATCCGCAAGGGCGCGCGCCGCTGGCTCAATGTCGGCATCGTGATCCAGCCCTCCGAGCTGATGAAGATCGCGATGCCGCTGATGCTGGCCTGGTACTTCCAGAAGCGCGAAAGCGCGTTGCGCTGGTTCGACTTCATCGTCGCCGGCCTGCTGCTGGCGGTGCCGGTGGGCCTGATCGCCAAGCAGCCCGACCTGGGCACCGCGCTGCTGGTGCTGGCCGCCGGCATGTACGTGATCTACTTCGCCGGCCTGTCGTGGAAGCTGATCCTGCCGGCACTGGCGATCCTGGTCACGCTGATTTCCGGGCTGCTGTTCTTCGAGCACGACATGTGCGCGCCGGGCGTCAACTGGCCGGTGCTGCACGACTACCAGCAGCACCGGGTCTGCACGCTGCTCGATCCGACCACCGATCCGCTCGGCAAGGGCTTCCACACCATCCAGTCGATCATCGCGATCGGCTCGGGCGGCCTGATGGGCAAGGGCTGGCTCAAGGGCACGCAGACCCACCTCGAGTTCATTCCCGAGAAGCACACCGACTTCATCTTCGCGGTCTACTCCGAGGAATTCGGCCTGGTCGGCAATGCGGTGCTGCTGGTGCTGTACCTGCTGCTGATCTTCCGCGGGCTCTATATCGCCGCCAATGCGCCGACGCACTTCTCGCGGCTGCTGGCCGGCGCGGTGACGCTGATCTTCTTCACCTATGCCTTCGTCAACATGGGCATGGTCAGCGGCATCCTGCCGATCGTCGGCGTGCCGCTGCCGCTGATCAGCTACGGCGGCACCGCGCTGGTCACGCTCGGCATGGGGATCGGCATCCTGATGAATATCTCGCGGCAGAAGCGGCTGATTCAGACTTGAAGCACCCCGCGCGCTTGCCGGCTCGCCTGTCCGCTACATCGTCGGCGTGCGCGACCTGACGGTCTGCTCCAGCAGCGAGCGCAGCTTGGCCAGCGCGCCAGGGTCGCCGCGTGCCGCGGCGCGGGCGTACCAGATCTTCGCCTGCTCGATATCCCTCTCCACCACGCCCGGCTCGCCGCGCTCGTAGAAGCTGGCGACGATGTACTGCGCCCCGCCGTCGCCCGCGGTCGCGGCCCGCGTGTACCACTCGAAGGCCTTGGCGTAATCGCGCGGCACCCCTCGGCCGATGAAGTAATTGGTCGCCAGCGCGACCTGCGCCTGGATATGCCCGCCCTGGCTGGCGCGCTGATACCAGCGGTTGGCCTCTTCCAGCGACTTGGGCACCAGGTCGCCGCGCTCATGCAATTCGCCCCAGGTGAATTGGGCATGCGTCATCTCGTTGTCCGCCGCCTTCTTCAGCCAGACCAGCGCCTCCTGGGGCTTGGACGCCGTGCCGTCGCCGCGCAGCAGCATCATCGCGTAATTGAACTGCGCCAGCCGGTTGCCCTGCCGCGCCGCCTCCGCGAAGTCGCGCAGCGCGCTCTCGAAAGCGCCGGCCTCGTAGGCGGCCACCGCCTGCCGGGTCAACGTCTCCGCGGGCTGCGGCGGCCGGGGTGCCGCCATCGCGGTCTGCCAACCGCCCAGCAGGATCAGGATGCAGGCGGCGTGGCGGACGAGGCGGCGAACGGTCGGCATGGCGGACTCCCAGCGAGGTCGGGCTTTCCAGCCAGTGTAGGAGTCGGTGCGAAGCGGCGATAGGCTGCGGCGCGGCAGGCGCGAGGCCGGATTGTCGAGTGAATCGGGCGCTCCGGGGCCGCGCCGGACTATTCCGCGGACAAATATGGAGCGATGCTTATCCAACGCCTCCATTCGTCGATGGGATGGTTTGCCCGCCCCTGCCGGCGTCGCCGCATCGGGGCCGCAAACCGTGCATGCCGCTTCGGACGCTCTAGAATGACGCGGCCGCGCACGTTGCGCGCAGCCGCCTGACGCGTCCCGACACGAACCCATCGCCCGCCTCCCCATGCATATCCGTTGGCTCGAAGACTTTGTATGCCTGGCCGAGGCCGGCAGCCTCGCCCGCGCCGCCGAACTGCGCAATGTCACCCCGCCCGCGTTCGGCCGCCGCATGCAGGCGGTCGAGGTGTGGGCCGGCGCGCCGCTGATCGATCGCAGCGTGTTCCCGGTCCGGCTGACCGCCGAGGGCCGGCAGTTTCTGGAGGCGGCGCAGTCGGCGCTGCACACGCTCGAGGAAACGCGGCTGGCGCTGCGGGCGGCCCACCGCGTCGACGCCAGCACCGTGGTGATCGCCACCGGCAAGACGCTGTCGCGCTCGCTGGTGCCGGCCTGGCTGGCGGGGCTGCGCCAGGCGCTGCGGCACGATCCGGTGGCCGCGGGCTTTCGCACCCGGCTGTCGACCTTCGCCATGCACGACGCGCTGGCGATGTTCACCGAGGGCGATGCCGATTTCCTGCTGTGCTACAGCCCGCCGGACCTGCCGGTGCGGCTGGACGAGGCGCGCTATCAGTTCCATCCGGTCGGGGTCGAGCGGCTGGTCTGCGTCGCCGCCGCCGATGCCGCGGGCGGGCCGTGCTTCCGCCTGCCGGGGCGTGGCAAGAGCGGCGCGCCGGTGCCGACCATCGCCTATGCGGAAACCCTGACGATGGGCCGCATGGTCAATCAGGAGATCGCCCGGCGCAAACTGGCCGGCCGCCTGGACGTGGTGGCGGTCTGCGACTTCGCCGAATCGGTGCACGAGATGGTGCGCCAGCGCATGGGCCTGGCCTGGCTGCCGGCCCGGCTGATCGCCGACGACCTGCACGCGGGCCGGCTGGTGCGCGCCGATATCGGCAGCGTGGCGGAGGCCGGGACGGAGGGTGGCCAACAGGGCGGCCAGCAGGGCGGTCAGCCGGGCGGCAATCGCGATCTGGTGCTGCAGATCCGGCTCTACCGTCCGCGCGCGCCGATGCGTCCGCTGGCCGAGGCGTTCTGGCGCGCCGCGACGGCGTGATGCCGCTGGCGGCGGAGGCGATGCCGCGCCGCCTTGGCGGGCCGCCTTGCCGAGCCGCTTGCCTGCCCTTCGCCTGCCCTTCGCCTGCCCTTCGCCTGCCCTTCGCCTGCCCCTTGCCTGCCCTTCGCCTGCCCCTTGCCTGCCCCTGCCGGGTCCGTGATAGGCCCCTTGCCACACGCCTTGCCGATCCGGCAATCGCCATTGCCAAACCCGCATGCGCGGACACGGCGCCGCTCCCTAACATCGCGCCATACCACATCGATAACAGATAGACACGGGAGCGTTGCCATGAAGATCTCGCTGCGGACTGCCACCGCCGCCACCTTGCTGTTTTCCGCCGCCTCGGCGATGTCGCTGCTGCCTGCCGGCGCCGCGCGCGCCAGCGAATGGCCCGCCAAGCCGATCACGCTGGTGGTCGGCTACACGGCCGGCGGCAGCGTCGACCTGGTGGCGCGCACCATCGCGCCCGAGCTCGGCAAGCGGCTGGGCCAGAGCGTGGTGATCGAGAACCTCGGCGGTGCCGGCGGCACCATCGGCGCGGCGCGCGTGGTCAAGGCCGAGGCCGATGGCTACACGCTGCTGATGGGCTCGGGCAGCGAGGTATCGATCGCGCGCCTGACCAATCCGGCGGTCCGCTACGACGGCGAGAAGGACCTGGCGCCGATCACATTCGTCGGCACGCAGCCGATGGTGCTGGTCGGCAAGCCGACGCTGCCGGCGCGCAATGCCGCCGAACTGATCGCGCTGGCCAAGGGGCAGCCGGACAAGCTGGCCTATGCCTCGTCGGGCGTCGGCACGCCGCTGAACCTGGCCGGCGAGCTGATCAAGCAGCAGGGCAAGGTCGGTATCACGCACGTGCCGTACAAGGGCGCTTCAGCGATGGCGACGGATCTGCTCGGCGGCCAGATCGATCTGGCGGTAATGGTGCTGTCGTCCGCGTTGCCGCATATCCAGGCCGGACGGGTCAAGGCCTATGGCGTGACCGAGGCCAAGCGCGCCGCGGTGGCACCGGAGGTGCCGGCGCTGGCGGAGACGCCCGCGCTGAAGGGCGTCGACATGGGCGTCTGGTTCGGCCTGATGGCACCGAAGGCCACGCCGCGCGCTGTGGTGGATCGGCTCAACAACGAGATGCAGGCCGTGCTGGCGATGCCGGAGGTCCGCAAGAAGCTGGCCGAGGCCGGCGTCGAGGTCGCGCCCGCCAATCCGGCGCAGTTCGCCGCCTTCGTCAAGCGCGAGACCGCCAAATACCGCACCATCGTGCAGGCGGCCGGCATCCAGCAATAACAGGGACGTTATGAACACGATGACCACGCTCGACGCCTATCCGGTCGAAGTCGCATTTCCCGATATCCGCCCGTATGCCGACGGCAATACCGGCGTCGCCTATGTCCATCATTTCGACAGCGGCGTGCCGGGCCCGCACGTGATGATCAACGCGCTGACCCATGGCAACGAGGTCTGCGGCGCGATCGTCGTCAAGGAGCTGCTGGACCTCGGGCTCAAGCCGCGCCGCGGGCAGCTGACGCTGGCGTTCGCCAACGTCGACGCCTATCACCGTTTCGATCCGGCAAAGCCCGACGCCTCGCGCTTCGTCGACCAGGACTTCAACCGAGTCTGGACCGCCGCGGTGCTCGACGACGCGTCGCGCGACTCGTCCGAACTGCGGCGCGCGCGCGAGATGCGCCCGCTGATCGATCGCGTCGACCTGCTGCTGGACCTGCATTCGATGCACGAGAAGAGCCTGCCGCTGATCGTGTCGGGCCCGCTCGACAAGGGCGTGGCGCTGGCGCGCGCGCTCGGCGCTCCGGCGCATGTGATCGTCGACGAAGGCCATCCGGAAGGCCGTCGCATGCGCGACTACGCCGGCTTTGGCGATCAGGACAGCCCGAAGAATGCGCTGCTGATCGAATGTGGCCAGCATTGGGAGGCATCGTCGGTCGCGGTGGCGCGCGACAGCACGGCGCGCTTCCTGCTGACCGCCGGCATCGTCGACAGCGGCGACCTGCCTGCCGGCTGGCTGTCGGCGCCGGCCGCGCCGCAGCGCGTGGTGCGCGTCACCGAGCCGGTGGTGGCCACCAGCATGAATTTCCGCTTCGCCGGCCCCTATACCGGCCTGGAGACCTTCTCCGAGCCCGGCACCGTGATCGGGTGGAACGACGGCGCGCCGGTGGTGACGCCGTATCCCGACTGCGTGCTGGTCATGCCGTCGCTGCGCCAGCTGCGTCCTGGCGTGACGGTGGTTCGGCTGGGACAGCTGCTGGCTTGATCCTGCGCGGCAAAGATGCCCCCGAAGAGCATCACCGCGCCCTTATCGTGTCTTGAAGACGGCGTCGAGCGATTCCGCCGTCAGCAGCCGCCCGCTCCATCGCCGGATGTCGGCGGCCTGCGCCGCGTTCAGCTTGGCAACGATATCGGCCGGCAGCGGCCCGAAGCGGCGGGCCAGCAGTTGCTGGAGAACTCGCGCGGCGCCTTCCTGCCGGCCCTTTGCGAGTCCTCGCTTCTCCCCCTTTTTCTCCCCTTTCTGCATGCCCCTCTGCTCGTGCTGGGCTGCCCACTCGTCCATACGTTGTGCCAGTGACATTTCCAGTTCCTCCAGATCGCAGACCCGTGGCAGCGCGAGCTTGCCCTTGCGCTGCCTCAACAATACGCTACGCATCCACATCGCCAAAGTTCGCCTGAGTTCCTTGCGCCCATCGATCCAGCGACGGACCTCTCGAATCACGCGGACAAGACTCCGCTCACTCTTTAGTCGATTGAAACGCATCACGGCGGCCACCAAATTTCGCCGCCGCGAAAGCTGGGCTTCCGTGTACTGGCTCTCGTCGATCAGGTGATAGCGAAAACGCGGAACCGGCAAGTCCGCATCGTGAACGATCAACCTTTCGACATCCACCGGCGCTCGCCATTTCGTTTCGCCGTTGTACAGCACGATCGGCAACACCGGCGGCAGCAAGCGGCCGGGCAAACATTCCTTGCGCCGGATCAGGTCCTGATACAGAAGCATTAGATAACTCAACACGCGGACCGCCATGAAGGTGTCGACGGTACTCTGGAACTCGATCAGGATGTACAGGTACATCCAATCCTGGCCGGTTCGCACGCGCCAGACCACGTCATCGGCGCGCTCGCGGAAGTCATCGGTCACGTAGCTGCAAGGCATGCGCTCCAGGGTCTGGAAATCGACCTTCCGCCACCATTGCTTCGGCACAAAGTCCTTCAGCAGGTCCCTGACGAATTCGGGACAGGAGTACAACAGTTTGTACGATACGTCGTCGTGCTTGGCCATCATGCCGTCGTGCGAAGGCGCATTGCGCCGAGGCCGTCAGCATGCCGACACAAGCCCTGTGAAGCTGTCGTAAAAGTTGCCGCCCTATGAGTTACTGATTTGTTGCCGGGCGACGGTAATCCCCTCGTAGAAATCGGTGAACACCCTCATCAAGCCCCGGCCAGTTCCGACCGTAAACCAACCCATGACGACGTGACGGAGATCATGCGTCCGCCGTGCGCCATGTGGTGCCGGCAACTTCCCTTTCGCAGGAAACGGACGTGCGCCCCCTTGCCCCCGCCCCCCTTGCTTCGTCGGCTGCCGGCCTTGCCGGTGCCTTGGCTTCCTCCCCTACCGATACCTCGTCCACCAGCCAGCCGTCGCGCCGCTGGCGCCCTGGCGCCGCGCGGATCGGCACGCGGCTCGCGCTGATCGTGCTGGCCGTGCAGGTGCTGGTATTCGGCCTGTTCGCCTGGGTGCTGTCGGACAGCAGCATGCGCCAGCTCGAGGCGCAGCAGCGCGCGGCGATGAGCGCGCAGAACGAGACGCTGCGCGATCTGCTCGGCCAGTTCGACGACACCATGCTGCAGGAGGCGGACCGCTTCCTGCTGAGCTTCGCCGCGGTGGTGCCCGGCCCGTACGCGGTCGATCCCGCCCAGACCATCGAGGTCGCCGGCCAGCCGACGCCACAGTTCAGCAGCGGCGAGGTCGTGCTGAACAACAACTTCGCGCTGCCGGACCGCTTCTTCTCGACCACCGGCGGCACCATCGCCACGGTGTTCGCGCGCCGCGGCGACGACTTCGTGCGCGTGACCACCTCGCTGAAGAAGCAGAACGGCGAGCGCGCGGTCGGCACGCTGCTCGACCGCGCCGGCGGCGCCTATGCCGCGGTGCAGGCCGGGCGTTCGTACCGCGCGCTGACGTGGCTGTTCGGCAAGCCGTACATGAGCAAGTACGAGCCGGTGCGCGATGCCGCCGGCAAGATCGTCGGCGCGCTCTATGTCGGCGTCGATGTCAGCGCCGAGCTGGCGATGCTGAAAAACCGCATCCGCCGCAAATCGATCGGCACCGACGGCCATTTCCTGGTGGTCGACGCCAGGCCCGGCCCTGACCAGGGCAAGCTGCTGGTCGGCCGCCGCCAGGAGGGTACGGTGCAGCTCGACGCCCGCGACGAGGACGGCAAGAGCTGGTTGCGCGAGATGATTGCCGCGCGCCAGGGCAGCCTGACGCATCGGATCGCCTTCGACGGCAGCGCCCCGGCGTTGCGGCTGACGGCGTTCGAGACCTATCCCGAATGGCAATGGCTGATCGTCGGCTCGGTGCCGGTCGACAGCGTGCGCGCCGAACTGATCGCGAATCGCAATCGCTTCCTCGCGGCCGGCCTGGCGCTGGCGCTGCTGGTGTCGGCGGGATTCTGGTGGATGCTGCGCCGGATGGTCAGCGCGCCGCTGGCCGATGCGGCAGCGGCCGCGCGCAGCCTGGCCGCCGGGGACCTGACCGCGCGGCTGGACAGCCCGCGCCGCGACGAGATCGGCGAACTGATGCGCGCGATCGACGGCGTCGGCCAGGGCCTGTCCGGCATCGTCGGCACCGTGCGGGCCAGCGCCGATGCGATCGTCGCCAGCACCGGCGAGATCGCCAGCGGCAACGCCGATCTGTCGGCACGCACCGCGAGCCAGGCCAGCAGCCTGGAGCGCACCGCCGCCAGCATCGAGCAGCTGAGCGCGACGGTGCGGCAGAACGCCGATGCCGCCGTGGACGCCGACGCCACCGTGCGCAGCGCCGCCGATGCAGCCCGGCACGGCGGCGGCACCGTCGAGCGCGTGGTGCAGACCATGGACGGCGTGCATCGCAACGCGCAGCAGGTGGTCGACATCATCGGCGTGATCGAGGGCATCGCGTTCCAGACCAATATCCTGGCGCTGAACGCGGCGGTCGAAGCCGCCCGGGCCGGCGAGCACGGGCGCGGTTTCGCGGTGGTGGCCGGCGAGGTGCGCAGCCTCGCGCAGCGCAGCGCCACGGCGGCGGGCGAGATCAAGGCGCTGATCGAGCGGACGGTCTCCGATCTGCGCGACGGCCACGCAGCGGTGCAGCAGGCCGGCAGCGCGATGGAAGACATCGTGCGCCAGGTCGAAGGCATCGCCACGCGCATGGCGGAAATCAGCGCGTCCTCGCGCGAGCAGGCGCAAGGCATCGCGCAGGTCAGCGACGCGCTGGCCGAGATGGACGGCGTCACGCAGCAGAACGCGGCGCTGGTGGAAGAGGCCGCTGCGGCGGCCGAAAGCCTCGATCAGCGCGCGCAGCAGCTGCGCGAGGCGGTGCAGGCGTTCAGGCTGGCGTAGCGGCGGGGCCGCGGTCGGCGCTGGAGCGCGCCCCGCTGTTCGGACCGGACAGCGGGGCGTCGCGAACCTGCAGGCGGCCCGGGTTCAGGCTGGCGTAGCGGGGCTTGGGCTCGCCCCGCTGTTCGGCTCGGACAGCGGAGGATTGCGATCCCGCGCCTCCGGATGCGGCAGTCGGCCCGGGAACAGCTGGTCGACCAGCTCGTCGATCTTCTGCGCCGGGTCGATCAGGTGGCTCAGGTTGACGCCGCCCTGGCTGCGCCGCGCATCGTAGACCGCCTTGCCGACGCGCTCGCCCCGGCGATAGACGGAGATGTCGGCGGTCGCCAAGAAGGTGCGCCAGTACGACTGCGAGGTGGCCGCATAGGTCGCCGTCAGCGTACAGGCCGCCACCGACGATCCCGGCGGCAGCAGCCTGGCTTCGAAGCCACGGCGCTGCAGCGATTGCAGCAGCGTCGCCGCGAACGGCGCGCGTCCGGCGGGGCTGTCGATCACGCAGAACGATGCGCCCAGGTCCGGATCGATGCGGACCATCGCCGCGATCGGGTCGGCCGGCGGTGCCGCTTCGGCCGGGCTGACCGACTGGTAGGTCGCGCAACCTGTGGTCAGCGCCGTCAACGCGGACAGCATCAGCACGCCGGCACGGGCGAACGAAACGGGAGCGGACGAAACGGGGGCGGACGAAACGGGGCTGGACGAAACGGCGAACGCGGCGCGGCCGCGGCGTGGCAGGGCGGAAGTCATGGCGGTTCCCCTCAGGGTCCGGTTGGTGCGATGGCGCGATGTCAGGCATTCTCCCGCCGGCATCGCGGCGCGCGCATGGCGGGGTCTCTGCCGGTTAACGGCGACCCGGTGCGAGATCTGTAGAGGCAATTTGGTCCGGGCTCCATGGGGCGCGCGCACACGATGGTGCGCGATTTTGGGCGGGAATTCCGCATAGCAGAATTTCGCGGTGGCCGATTATCGCCAACCTCTTTTCCGGGTCCTCGTTTACGCCCTTGTCCCGCGCGTCGCTCGGCCTGTAGATTCTGCTTTGCAGAATCACATGCCACAAAAAACAATGCGCCCCGCCCGCGCGGCGGCGACATCGAGAGGGGACACTTGTGAAGAAGCTGTTGATCGCCAATCGCGGCGAGATCGCGCTGCGCGTGCAACGCGCGGCCCGCGATCTGGGCATCGCCACCGTCGCCGTCTACGCACGCGACGACGCCAATAGCCGCCACCGCCTGCTGGCCGACGAGGCGGTCGCGCTCGACGGCGAAGGCCCCGCCGCCTACCTCGACATCCCCGCCATCCTTGCCGCCGCACGCCGCACCGGCTGCGACGCGGTCCATCCCGGCTACGGCTTTCTCAGCGAACGCGCCGACTTTGCGCAGGCCTGCGCCGAGGCCGACCTGGTCTTCGTCGGCCCCACGGTCGACCAGCTTGCGCTGTTCGGCGACAAGGGCCGCGCGCTGGCGCTGGCGCGCGAATGCGGCGTGCCGGTGATGCCGGCCACCGAGGGCGGCGCCACGCTCGAAGCGGTCACCGCCTTCTTCGACGAACAGCACGGCGCCGGCATCGTGCTGAAGGCGGTCGGCGGCGGCGGCGGTCGCGGCATGCGCGTGGTGCGCGAGCGCGACGCGCTGGCCGAGGCCTATGCGCGCTGCCGTTCCGAGGCGCGCTCGGCCTTCGGCATCGACGCGGTCTATGCCGAGCGGCTGGTCGTGCGCGCGCGCCATATCGAAGTGCAGATCGCCGGCGATGGCACCGACGTGATCGCCCTCGGCGAGCGCGACTGCACGCTGCAGCGGCGCTTTCAGAAGCTGGTCGAGATCGCGCCGAGCCCGGCGCTGGACCCGGGGCTGCGCGAACGCATCGTCGAGGCGGCCCGTACGCTGGCACGCCGCAGCGGCTACCGCAGCCTCGGCACCTTCGAATTTCTGGTGGAGGAAGCCGAGCCCGACGGCGCGGACGCTCGCGATGTCGCACGCCAGCCCTTCGTCTTCATCGAGGCCAACCCGCGCCTGCAGGTCGAGCACACCATCACCGAGCAGGTCACCGGCGTCGATCTGGTGGCGCTGCAACTGGGCCTCGCGCAAGGCCAATCCTTGCGCGACCTCGGCCTCGATCCGCAACGGCCGCCCGCGGCGCGCGGCTTTGCGATCCAGGCCCGCATCAACGCCGAATCGATCGATGCGCAGGGGCTCGGCCGCCCGGCGCAGGGCCGGCTGGAGCGCTTCGATCCGCCGACCGGCCCGGACGTTCGCGTCGACACGCACGGCTATACCGGCTACGCGCCGTCGCCGCAATACGACACGCTGCTGGCCAAGCTGATCGTGACCTCCGGCAGCGCACGCTTCGCCGACGCGGTGCGGCGGCTGCAGCGGGCGCTGGGCGAATTCACCATCCGCGGCATCGCCACCAATCTCGACCTGCTGCGCGCGCTGGCCGAGCGCGAGGACTTCGCCAGCCAGCGGATCCATACCCGGCATGTCGAGGCGGTGTTGCCCGAACTGCTGAGCCGCGCCGCGCAGCTCGAAGCGCAGAGCCGCGCGCTGCAGGCGGTGCAGGACGGCGCCGGGTGTGCCAGTGGCGCCATTCCCGCGGTCGCCGCCACGCCGGTCGGCGCCAGCAGCTTCGACGAGCAGCTCGGCGAGGGCCTGCACGCGGTGCGCGCGCCGATGGCCGGCCGCCTGGTCGAGGTCAGCGTCGCGGTGGACCAGCTGGTGCAGGCCGGCCAGACCGTCGCGGTACTCGACGCGATGAAGATGGAACACGCGATCGTCGCCGAGCAGCCGGGCCGCGTGATCGACCTGCGTGCCGAGGCCGGCGAGCAGGCGGCCGAAGGCCAGGTGCTGCTGGTGCTCGAACCGGCCGAGGCTGGCGCGCACACCGGCGGTGACGTCGAGCAGGCCGACCCCAACGCGATCCGCGCGGATCTGCAG
>NZ_JCBAJO010000150.1:0-11901 GCF_059772245.1 Cupriavidus sp. R6-3 | reverse complement strand
CCGCAGCCGCAGCCGCTTATGTCCCGGGTGCCGTCGCGAGTGTCGTCGCCCGCGCTGTCTCCGGTTCTGTCTCCGCCTCTTTTGCCGCTTCTTTCGCCGCTGGCGCCCGGCGTCTACACCGGCGCGGTGGACGGCGCCGATCCGTCGTTCTCCCCTTCTCTGGTGGCGATCGGTCGTGATGGCGTGCTGGTGGTCGATCCCGGCCCGAATCTGCGCCATGGCCGCCGCCTGATCGCGGCGATCCGGCGGCGGACTGCGCTGCCGGTGCGATGGGTCGTCAATTCGCATCCGCATCCACGGCAGGTGCTGGCCAATGCCGCCTTCGCCGAGCTGCGGCCCCGCCCCGCTTTCCTCGCTTCGCCGGCGACGGTCGAGCGGATGCGATCGCGTTGCGACGCTTGCCTTCGCCAGCTCGTGGCCGAACTGGGGTCGGCGGCGATGGCCGGCACGACCATCGTGCTGCCGCGGCCGGCGCTGCGCGAGGGCACGCCGCTCGTCGCGGGCGGAGTCCGCTGGCGGGTGCGGATCCTTGCCAATGCGCACAGCGCCTCGGACACGGCGCTGTATGCGCCCGCGCTGCGCTTGCTGTACGCCGGCGGCCTGGCCACGGGCGAGCGTGTTCCGGATCTGCGCGACGGCTCGCTGGCGGGCTGGCGCGCTGCGCTGCGCGCGCTGTCGATGTTGCCGGCGGACACCGTGGTGGGCGACGGCGTTGGCACGCCACGGCAATGCATCGTTCCGACGCTGGCCTATCTCGACAGTCTGGAGCGCGGCATCCGGCAGGGGCTGGCCGCTGGCGTGGATGCCGCCGATGCCTTGCGGGCCGTGCCGGGCGAAGCCTTCCGGCACTGGCAGGGCTTTGTGCCGCGGCACGCGCTGAATGTGCAGCGCGCCTGGCTGGAACTGGAGGATGAATGGATGCGCGGCGCGCCGGCCCGATGAGCGCGGGGCATTGGCCGGCGCTGGCCGGCGCGCGGGCAGGTCAGTGCGGCTCGCCCGGTCCCGCGTCCCCATCGGCCTGCAGCAGGCGCTCGGCCTCGCCGAGCTTGCGGTAGACCGTATTGCGCGAGATGCCGAGCGCCTTGGCCGCGGCCGAGATATTGCCGTGATGCGCCTTGACGGTCGCGACGATGGTCAGCGCTTCGACGTCGGCAAGCCGCGTCGGCCGCAGCGGCAGCGGCGGCACCGAATCAGGCGGCGCCACGCCCGGTACCGCCGCAGGGCGCGCACCGCTCGCGGCCGCCGCCGGCGTGGCGGTGCCCGCCACGTTCCGCTCGCGCCAGTCGTCGAGGAAATCGTCGGGCAGGTGCGCTACGTCGATCTCGTCCTCGTCTTCCGCCATCAGCCGCGCCGTGTTCAGCAGGTTGGCCAGTTGGCGAATATTGCCCGGCCAGTGATAGGACGCGAACATCCGCATCACCGGCTCCGCGATCCGCAGCGGCCGCGATGCGCCGCCGTGCCGCGCCAGCACCTTGCTGGCGACGACGTCGAGGTCGGTGCGATCGCGCAGCGCCGGCAGCCGCACCACCAGGCCATTGAGCCGGTAGTACAGGTCCTCGCGGAAGCGGCCCGCCGCGACTTCCTCGCGCAGGTTGCGGTTGGTGGCGCAGATCAGCACGAAATCGACCTCGATCACCTTGTTGCTGCCCAGCGGCGTCACGGACCGCTCCTGCAGCGCCCGCAGCAGCCGTACCTGCAGATGCAGCGGCATGTCGCCGATCTCGTCGAGGAACAGCGTGCCGCCGTTGGCCAGCAGCATCTTGCCGATGCCGCCCTTCTTGCGCGCACCGGTAAACGCGCCCTCCTCGTAGCCGAACAGCTCCGACTCGAACAGCGTCTCGGGAATCGACGCGCAATTGACGGCGACGAACGGGCCTTGCTGCCGCTGGCTCTCGGCGTGGATCGCGCGCGCCAGCAGCTCCTTGCCGGTACCGGTCTCGCCGCAGATCATCACCGGGATGTCCCGGCCCACGACCTTGCGCAGCTTGCCGATCACCGCCGCCATCTGCGGATCGCCGGTATCGAGCTCGTCCAGGCCGCCGGGCTGCTGGGCGTTCGGCAGGCGGCCGCGCCGCGGCGCAGGCGTTTCGCGGGCCTCGGGCATCAGCCCGCCGGAAGGCACCACCGTCGAGCGCGTGATTTCGACCCGGGCCCAGACCTTGACGCCGCTCGACAGCTGCAGCGGCATCACGCCGCCGGGCGCGCTGCGCAGCGCGTCGAACAGCTGGCCCATCGACAGCCCGAACAGCGACGAAAACGTATGCGCCCGCAACGCGCCCACCGACAAACCGAGCTGGAACTGGCCGCTGCGGTTGGCCGACAGGAAGCGCCCGCCCGGCGTGAACGAGGCCAGCCCTTCGGCAATCGTGCCGATGAACTCCTGCCGCGCGTGGAAATGCACGCGCACCATGTCCTGGAAGGCGTTCTCGAACAGATGGTTCTCGATCATCTGCGCCGACATGCGCACCAGCGCCATGGTGTGCTTGTGAAAGCCCCGATGGTCGCCGGTCACGTCGAGCGCGCCGACCGTCTTGCCGTAGGGATCGAAGATCGGCGAGCACGAGCAGGTCAGGAAATGATTGGCGCGCAGGAAGTGTTCGTCGCCGTGGACGAGCGTGGGCAGCCCCTCGGTCAGCGCGGTGCCGATCGCATTGGTGCCCTTGCTCTCCTCGGACCACACCGCGCCGGGACGCAGCGCGACCTTGTCGGCCTTTTCGAGGAAGTCGTCATCGCCCAGCGAATGCAGGATCAGGCCGGCCGTATCGGTCAGGATCACCATGCTGTGGGTGTTGACGATCTGGTCGTACAGCATCTCCATGACCGGCAGCGCGTGCGTGAACAGCGACTGGCTCTTCTCGATCTGGCTGCGCAGGTCGACCGGCGCGACCGGGCCGAAGTCCGGCGACTCGTAGGGGCGCAGCCCGTAGGACTGCGATCGCTGATGGGCCTGGGCGATGGTGTCGGCGTGCGTGCCGCCGTGCGGCTCCGGCTCGTGCGGGGTCATGGATTGTCTCCTGTTCGGCTGCCCGGCATCTTGGTGCCGGATCTTCGGCGATCGGCGCATCCGGGCGAAACCTGCGCACAGTGGGGTGCGCAGTGTTCCGCCGGGGCACTGTTGCATTGTGGAGCAAAATGCTTGCCAGGGTGTTGAATTCGAGGGCGCCCCGGCGGCCATGCTGCGACGCGAGGACGCCGCCGCGTGGCGATTTCCGCCGTTTCCTGGGCCTGGCGCGAGTGGCACAGCTCTTGCGGACGATCGGGGCAAACGATCCCGACAACATCAGGAGACCCCCATGGCGACTTTCCGCCCGCTTCTTTCCGCCCTCGCCCTCTGCGCCGGCCTGGCCGCCGCCACGATGCCGGGCGCCGCCCATGCCCACGGCGACGTCACGCCCCAGGCCGTCGACACCAGCACGTTGCCCCAGCTGGGCAAGGAGTGGAAGCAGGAAAACCCCTACCGCACGGGCCCCGCGCACGACGAGGCGCTGCGCATCGGCAGCTCCGCCTATAACCAGAACTGCGCGCGCTGCCACGGCCTCGACGCGATCTCGGGCGGCATCGCGCCGGACCTGCGCAGTCTCGACTCCGACTGTTCTGCGCTGGCCGACCCGAAGAAGAAGCAAGGCTGCTACAGCGAGATCGATCAGTACTTCGCCACCACCGTGCGCCGCGGCCGCACGCGCGACGGCCGCGTCTACATGCCGCCGTTCGACGAGACGCTGACGCAGGAAGCCGTGTGGGCACTGAAGACCTATCTGGAATCGCGCCGGCCGCAGTGATGGCACGCCGACGAGGCGCTCGCCGCGCGCGGGCGCGCCCGTATCCGCTGCCCTCCCATTCCATTCAGGAGACGACGATGCCCACGCCGCCCCCGCTGTCCCCTCTCTCCCCGCTGTCCCCCGTGCCTTCGAGGCGCGCCGGTCCGGCCGCGCGCCGCCGCCGCGCCGTCGCCCTGCTGCTGCTGTCGGCCGGTCTGGCATGGTCCGCCGGCGCCTGGGCGGATCTGGCCAGGATCCGCGAAAGCGGGCGGCTGAAGGTCGCGGTCTACAAGGCCTTCGCGCCCTTCTCCGATGTCGTCGACGGCAAGCCGACCGGCGTCGATGTCGCGATCGCCGAAGCGCTGAGCCGCCAGCTGAATCTGTCGCTGACGCTCTTGCCCTTCGACGCCGACGAGAACATGGCCGACGACCTGCGCAATATGGTCTGGCGCGGCCACTATCTCGGTTATGGGCCGGCCGACGTGATGCTGCACGTGCCGGTGGACCGCGCCTTCATGCGAGAGAACGACAAGGCGACGATCTTCGCGCCGTACTATCGCGAGCAGTTCGTGCTGGTCCACGACACCGCGCGGCTGCCACAGATCCGCGATCTCGCCGATCTGGCAGGTCTGCCCGTCGGCGCGGAAGCCGGCTCGGCCGGCGCCAATGCGCTGCTGGCCGGAGCCGGCGGCACGCTGCGCGACAAGGTCCGCATCTATCCGTCGCCGCGCGACACGCTGCGCGCGCTGTTTGCCGGCGAGATCGCGGCCGCGATGGTCACACGTTCGCAATACGAGAGCGCCCTCAAGGCCGATGGCCGCACCGCGTCGCAATACGCGGCGGCCGAGGTCTCGTCGCCGCTGCTGCCGCCGCGCGGATGGGCGGTCGGCATGGCGGTAAAGGCGGACAACGCGGAACTGGCCGACGCGGTGCAGCGCGCAGTCGATACGCTGCGCGGCAACGGCGAACTGCAGAAGATCTTCACCGCGGCAGGACTGACGCCGGTGGCGCCGTGATGCGGTGAGGCGCTACGGTTTCGGCGGCGCCGCGGGCCTGGCGCGCGACTGGCGTGCCTTGCCGCGTACGGCCTTCGCCTGACCGCCGACCGGCGGCGCGCCCTTGCTGTCCGGCGCACTATTGCAGTTCATTCGCTCGAGCCGCGACAGCGTATCGACGTACGACAGCAACTGCTGCAGATAGCCGGGCGACAGCTCGCGCATCGCGGACAGCGCGCGGTGGATCAGGTGGTTCGAGTTCAGCGGTCCGGCGTTTTCCGGGACGCGTTCGAGCGATTGCCGCCAGGCGCGCTCCGCGCTGAGGCGGGTCCATGTCTGGCGGACATATTCGACCAGCGCCGGGTCGGGCTGGGGCGGGTGACGCGACGCGATCGCGGTGGCAGTGGTGGCGGTGGCGGTGACCGTGGATATCGCCGCAGGATCGGCGCCCTGCCCCTCGATATCGCCTCTGAGCTGGCGCACCAGTGCCGCCAGCGGTCCTGTCATGCGCCGGCGTTGCGCCGGACCTTGTTCGGGCTGGGTCGCCGTGGCTGCTGCGCGGCCGAGCCCGTCCTCATAGGCTTGCACGAGCCCGGCCAGCCTTTCCTCCAGCCGCCGCCGCGCCTCGCCGCGATGGGCGGACATCCGTCGCGCCAGTGCCTCCAGCAGGCGAAAGCGGACCGGATCCACGCGATCCGCGCCGCTGTCGCGCCATGCGTCGATGCGCGCCAGCATGTCGTCGGCGCCGAGGCTAGCCACCGGACTTCCCCGTTCCCATCGACACGCGCGGGATCGGCGCGATCTCGACGCGGCGGTTGCGGGCGCGGCCTTGCGCGTCCTTGTTCGAGGCCACCGGCTGCTGCGAGCCGAAGGCGGCGGAGAATACCGACGCGGCCGGCACGCCCGCGTCTATCAGCGCGCGCGTCACCGTCAGCGCGCGCTGGGCCGACAACTCCCAGTTGTCGGCGAACTGGCGGTTGCCGTCGCGCACCTGCCGGTCGTCGGTGAAGCCGCTGACCATCAGGATCTCGTCGCGATGGCGCAGATAGGCCTTCAAGGGCGCGGCCAGGCTCTTGAGCACCTCCTGCCCCTCGGGCTGCAGCTCGGCGGAGTTCAACGCGAACAGCACGCTGCCGCTGATGCCGATGCGCCCGTTCACCAGCGTCACGCGCCCCGCGGCCAGCGGGCCGGCCAGCGCCTGTTCCAGGCTCTCGCGGCGATGCATCTCCTGCTGGCGCTGCTTGACCTCGTTGTCCAGCCGCGAGGCGAGTTCGAGCTGGATACCGATCACGCCCAGCAGAATCAGCACGAAGGCGCCGAGCACCACCGACATCAGGTCGCCGAAGACGGCCCAGGTCGGTACGGTCGGCTCGACGCCGGCGTCGATCTCCTCTCTCATGCCGCCTCTGCGTCCGGTGCGCGTTGGCCGGCGACCTGCTGCAGGTCTTCGAGGATCTGCTTCTGCGAGCGCATGCTGAGGTCGACCACTTCGCGGGCCTGCGCCACGTAGTAGGCCAGCTGCTCGTCGCTGCGGGCCATCGACTTGTCGAGCGCGGTCTCGATGCGCTGCAGATGCGCGATCAGCTTGTCGTTCGACTCGCTGAACAGCTGCACCGCCACGCCGAACGCTTCGCCCAGGCTGGCGACCTCGACGGCGCTGCCGGTGACCTGCGCCGCCACCTCGGTCAACTTGCCGGTCTCGGCCTCGACCTTGTCGGTGAAGCGCGAGCCGATGCGTTCGAGCAGTTCCGCGCTGGTACCGACCAGCGTGTCGACCGCCTCGCGTTGCGCGGTGGAGGTCCGGCTGACCTGTTCGAGCAGCGTGGACAGGCTCTCCATCAGGCGGGTGCGTTCCTCCAGCATCGCGTTGTCGCGCGCCATTTCATCGGACAGCTTGCGCCGCAGTTCGGCAATGGCGTCGGCCGCCACGCGCGGCGCTTCGCCGGCGACCTGCGCCAGACGGGCGACTTCGGCGATGGTGGCGCCTGCCTGCGCCTGCGTCTGGGCAGTGATTTCCTGCGCGGTGCGCTCGAGCGTCTCGCAAATCTGCTGCTGCCGCTCCACGGTCTGCGCGCCGGTCGCTTCCCATTGCTGGCGCAGCCCCGCGGCAATGCCGTCCAGCTTCGCGCTCCAGGTGGCGAGACGCTGTTCGTCCTGCGCGGCCAGCTGCGCGCGCAGTTCGGCCTGCGCCTGCGCGACCGTGGTCAGCAGCGCGCTCGCATTCCGTTCGAAGGCGCCGGCGGCCGTCGCCAGCGCCTGCTGGTTCTCGCTGGCGATCGCGCCGATGGCGTGCTCGTGGCTGGACAGCGTCGCGCTCCAGTTGGCGAGCCGCTGCTCGTCCTGCGCGGCCAGCTGCGCGCGCAGCTCGGCCTGCGCCTGTGCGACCGTGGTCAGCAGCGCGCTCGCATTCTGTTCGAAGGCGCCGGCGGCGGTCGCCAGCGCCTGCTGGTTCTCGCTCGCGATCGCGCCGAGGGTGCGCTCGTGGCCGGACAGTGCTTCGTTCCAGCGGGCCGAAGTCGCGGCGGCTGCCGTGTCCATGCGCTGCGCGACCTGCTCCAGCCATCCCGCCGAGCGCTGCTCGAAGTTGGCGGTGAACCCGTCGAGCGTGCCGCGCAGGCCGTCGGCCAGCGCCGCACTGATACGCCGGTGCTCCGCCAGCGCCTCGCTCCACAGGCCGGCCACCTGCGTCGTGGTCGCATCGAAACGCGACGCCAGGCCTTCCAGCTGCTGCTGCATCGATTGCGTGACGGTGTCGCGCAGCCCGGCCGCTTCGCGCGCCAGGCCGCTCATGGTGGCTTCCACCGCCGGCTGGATCGCCGCGCTGGCGGCGCGCGCGCTCTCGGCGACGCCGTCCTTCAGCGATTGCTCGACCGATGCGGCCAGGCGCGTGTACACCGCTTCGGTCTTGCCGTGGAAGGCGTCCTGGCTGGCGGCGAGCCGTTCGGTCAGTGCCTGGCTCTGCTGCTCCATCGCGGCCATCATCGCGTTCAGCCGGTCGACCAGCACCGGCATCGTCTCGGCCTGGCGCTGCATCAGCTTGAAGGCTTCCTCGCGCTGATGGACCCGCGAATGGACACGCAAGGTCGTCGCGATATGAGCGTCGAGCAGCTGCGCGGCGTCGATCCGCTCGCGCCGGCACAGCGCCGACAGCAGCCCCAGCATGGCCGAGGTCGCCACGCCCGCCACCGAGGTACCGAAGGCGAAGCCCAGGCCCTTGACCGGCGCGGCGAGCGAGGCGCGGATGGCCTGCAGATCGGTGGCGGTTTCCAGCGCCAGGCCGGTGCCCTTCAGCGTGGCCACCATGCCGAGAAAGGTGCCGAGCATGCCCAGCAGCACCAGCAGGCCGACGAAGTAGGAGGTCAGCGCGGGACCGGGCAAGGCGACGCGTTCGCCTTCGACGCGCAGCCGTACCGCTTGCCGCAGGCCCGGATCGATGCGTTCGAGCCAGGTGCCGAGGCTGGCCGGCGTCTCGGACAGGCCGCCGACGGCCTGTGTCAGGCTCGCCGTCGCGCGGCGATAGCGGTGCAGCTCGAACGCGCCCCCGACATAGAAGCCGCCGATCAGCAGCGTCACGGCGAACGCCAGCGCATTCGAGCCCGCGTAGCCGGCGCCGATCCAGCCGACGGCCAGCAGGCCCGCCAGGAACACAACAAGTTGAATAGGGAATCGGGTCATGATGTTCTGGTTAGCTGCCGGATCGATTGGCGCCAAGGGCCGCGACCAATCCCTCGACGGGTTGGAAGCGCAGGTCCAGTTCGGCCAGCAGCAGGTCTTCCATATCGCGGCGGAACACGCGGCGCCATGCGCCGGGCGCGACCGTCGCCGTCACGCCGGCCGGCTCGGGCCTTGCAGTGGTGTCGGTGGGTTGCGCGGCTTCGGCGGCTTCGGGGGCTTCGGCCGTATTGTGGGTATTGTCGGTATTGGCGGTGTTGGCGCTCGCCGCCCGGGCCAGCGCGTTTTCCTCCGCCTGCCGCAAGCGCAGGTAGTGCGCCTCGAGCACGGCCGGCAGGTTGGCCAGCAACGCCTGCTCCCGCGCGCCCATCACGCGTTCCATCACCGCATCGAGCATGGCGAGCCGGCCCTGGCCGGGACGCCGGGCCAGCGCCCCGCGCAGGCGGCCGCGCAGATCGCCGATGGCGGTCTCCATCCTCTGCTGCAGCGTCTGGTAGCGCTGGCGGTAGATCGCAAAATCGGCCGACGCATCGAGCGCCTCCGCCGGCATGGGCCGGACCGGACTGCGCCGCCCCCTGGCCGAGGCCCGATCATCGCGGATGGCGTCGACCAGCATCGCCCGCACCCGCGCGCTGTCGGCGGCTTCGTCGCCGACGGCCGCACGCGCGCCGGCCGCGGGCACGGCCGGCGGATTGCCGTTGAGTGCCGACGACAAGGCGATCGCGTCGGTCCAGCCCAGCCATTGGCTCAGCTGGCCCGACAGCGACGGGGCCGATTCGGGGGCCTGGGCTTCGGTCAGGTGCGCAAGCAACCGGATCAGCGTCTGTCCGCCGGGGGCTGCGCTCGGGGGCACTTGCAACATAGCGCCTGAGTGAAAAACCCCGCAGTTTACACTGCCGGGGGCGCGTTTCGGCCGCGGCGGGCGTAAGCCCGCGATCGCTACGGTCGGGTCTGCGCCCTGAGCTGATCGTTCGCCAGTTGCAGCATGCGCAGCGCTTCGTCGAAGACGCCGGCCGTACGTGGATCGGCCAGTCCTTGCGCTTGCGCGCCGTCCCGGTCTGCCGTGACACCGCGTATCAGTGCATCGAGCATGCCGGGCTGCTGTTGTTCCGCGCGCTGCAGCAGCATGTGCAGCAGGTAAGCGCAGGCGCCGAGGCGGTGCTCGTCGGGGTGCTGGGGATTTGGGGCGCTCATCGTCATCCTCCCTGGTCGGTGTCAGCGGAAATCTGGCTACTGAGACGGAACGGTCCGGCGCGCAGGCATTCTACCGTCGCCCAGCGCAGCGGCCGGCGGCATGGCGTCTTGAGCGAGGCACGCTTCCTGCGGTCCGCGCCGCAAATCGGAAGCGCGCTGCGGCGGGGCTGGCCAGAATCGCGCGGTCCGCGTCGCGGACACGAGCCGGACCGCGGTGGCGGCGCAGCAGCACGCCAGCCGGCACGCCGCGGCTCCTCCCTCAACGCTCACCTCCATACTTCTCCCATGCACACCTCTTCGACGGGCGCCGCCGCGCCCCAGCAGGCCATTTCCCTTCCATTTCCGCTTGAGTCCGGCGCCAATCCCGCGGCGGCACGCGGGTTACCTCTACTGGAGTTAGACGCCGGCGAAGCGCGCGTCGCGCTCGAACCGCGCCCCGACATTCTCCGACTGAACGCGGTATTCCAGGCGCTGGAGCAGGAAAGGCAGCGAGATCCGGGCGCACATCCGCGCGATCTGCTTGGCACGCTGCTGGAAAGCCATCAGTTCCGGCTGAGCAACTGCCTGATCCAGGACGTCGAGCGGGCGGGCGGCCTCGTCAACCGGCGCGACACCACGTCGGCCGAAACGCTGGCGGCCAGCATTGCGCGGTACCTCGCCGGCCCGAATCTTCCGCGGGACGACACGTTGCGGGGGCGTCTCGCCTCGGTCCTCGGCAACGCCGAGCGGCCGCAGGTGGCCGGCAGGACAACGGCACGCGCGGGGCTGCTGGAGCAAGCCGCGCATCTCGCGCTGCGCCCGGACGCTTCGCCTTCGTTGGTCTGCGCCATGGAGCAAGCGCTGGCAGCGATGCCGGCGGATCTGCAGGCCGCCTGGCTGGCCGAGTGGCTGTCGTGGCCGCAGCCGCCCGCCGGTATCCAGGACAAGGCGATGGCACTGATCCACGGCGGTCAATTGAGCGACGCGGCGCGGACGAACCTGCTGGCAAAGGTCACCGTGCGCAATCTGATGAGCCCGCCGGCGGGCTCGCCAGCGTCGCTGTATCGGCTGTGATCGCCGAGCGCTAGCGCCCGGCAGGCTGCGCCGGCACTGCGGCCCTCGCCTTCTGCCGCAGTTCCTCGGCGCTGCCGACCTGCCGGAACAGCGGCCCGCCGGGCGCGAAGCTGTCGGCGATCTTCAACGGACCGATGACGACAGGCTCGAAGCCGGCGGCCCGCACCAGTTCGGAGGCGGTGTCGAGCGCGGCCCGGTCGTCGCCGGCGATGGGTATCGCGATCCGCGGTTCCTGATGGTGCCGGGTCGCAAAATCGCTGGCGCTGGTGAAATTGAAGGCGCGCACGATGCGCGCCCCCGGCAGGTATTTCGACGTGGTCGGACCGATGCCGTTGGCCAGCGCATCCTCGCCCGCGGCGCCATCGCGATGGCGATAGGCGTTGGTGGCGTCCAGCACCACCTTGCCGGCCATCCCGCGGCCATGCGCCTTGCCGATCTCGGGCAGCGCGCCGTAGGGCACGGCAACGAACAGCACGTCACCGAAAGCGACCGCCTCCGCCACGGTGCCCGCCCGGGCCAGCGGCCCCAGGCCATCGACCAGCGGCTTGAGCTGTTCCGGATGCCGCGACGAGAACAAGACCGGATAGCCGGCCTTGACCCATAGCCCTCCGACCGTGCCACCGATCCGGCCGCTGCCGATCACGCCGATCTGCATCGGCTTGCTGCCCGATGGACGGGGCACCGACTGCTGCGGCGAAGGCGAAGGTGAAGCGGATTGCGCCGAGGCGAGGCCGGGCCATGCGGCCGGCAGCAGCATCGCGCCACCGACTGCCAGCAGCCGCCGCCGGTGCGCATCCGGGCGCTGCGGCAGCGGCAATGGATTCGATGGCCTCAATGGGGGCGCTAACCGAGTCGGCAAATGGATCGGCAACTGTGCCGGCAAGCGCGTCCGCAGCAGGCGCGGAAGCCGACGCAATAACGGGCGGTCCATGGCAATGTCCTCCAAGCGGCAAGCGGTGGCGGGAAGAGCGGCGTGAACGCTGCCCTGACCGCGGCTACTGTGGCCACTCTAGGTCAAATTGCCGGTGGCCTCCATGCCGTTGCCGCCAGCGCTGCGGCTTAGAATGCCTGTCCAACGCCGCCTTGTCCCGCCAGCCGGCGATGCAACGCCGATCGATTTTTCCCGCATGGACCCCAGTCTCGACGTCAGCCTCGACCGTTTGTCATCCGAACCCCTGAGCGCGCAGATCGCCGGCAATCTGCGCCTGGCGATCCGCGACGGGCGGCTG
>NZ_JCBAJO010000015.1:0-50239 GCF_059772245.1 Cupriavidus sp. R6-3 | reverse complement strand
CCCGCCCGCCCATTGCGGCTGGTCGTGCCGTTTCCCGCCGGCGGCGTGCCGGACGCCATCGCCCGCACGCTGGCCGAGAAGCTGACCGCCAAGCTTGGCGTGCCGGTCGAGGTCGACAACCGTCCCAGCGCCAATGGCACCACCGCCGGCGACGTGGTCGCCAAGGCCAGCTCCGACGGCCACACGCTGCTGCTGCACCAGTCCACCATGCTGATCCAGTCCGGCGTGGAGCCGTTGCCCTACGACGTGGTGCGCGACTTCACGCCGGTGGCGCGGGTCGCTGCGATGCCGCTGTTCCTGGTGATCGACGCGCGGCTGCCGATCCGCACGGCGCAGCAGTGGCTGGCGGCGGTGCGCGCCAACCCGGGTGCCTACAGCGTCGGCACGGCGCAGGCCGGCACCCCGGCCCATCTGTATGCGGAATACGCGGTGCGCGGCATCCCCAATGGCGTGCCGCTGGTGACTGCCAAGGGCGAGGCGGCCCTGGTGCAGGAGATGCTGGCCGCCCGCATCAGCGCCTGCTTCTGCAACTTCGCGGCGGTCCAGCAGCATGTGCGCGAGGGCACCCTGCGGCTGCTCGGCGTGGCCGGCTCGGCGCGTTCGTCGCTGGCGCCCGGCGTGCCGACACTGCATGAGAGTGGACTCGACGGCTACGGCGCCGGGCCGTGGCTGGGCGTGCTGGCGCCCGCCAAGACCCCGCGCGCGATCGTGGCGAAGCTGGCCACGGTGCTCGACGAGGTGGTGCGCGAGGGGGACGTCGCGCGCCGGCTGGAATCGGTAGGGCTGACGCCGCTGCGCGACTCGCCCGAGGCCTTCGCCACCTCGATCCGCTCGGAATCGATCCAGTGGCAGGTGATCCTGCGGCAGGCCGGCGGACCGGTCGAACCTTGAGTCTCCCCCCACGGCCGGCGTTGCGGGGAAGGGCATCAGCGGAAGGGCGTCAGCGACAAGGGCGTCAACTGGGAGGGCGTCAACTGGGAGGGCGTCAACTGGAAGGGCGTCAACTGGAAGGGCGCCAACTGGGAGGCGTCAACTGGGAGGGCGCCGGGCCGCGGTGCACTGCCATGCCCTGGCCCGGAATGCAACCGATTCCGCTTCGTCGCCCGATAGCGCACGTCGCGCCGCGTTGCAGCATTTCATCGCGGGCGCATTGCCCGGCACGCGCCCGGACGAGTATAGGTATTAGCACTTATAATGCCGACCGTCCCTAGCGATGCCAACGTGACTGAAACCACACCCAACCTCGTCGAGCTGCAAGCGGTCGACTTCGCCTATGCGGCGGGCGGCAAGCCCATCCTGTCGGGCCTGTCCATGCGGATTCCGCGTGGCAAGGTCGTCGCGGTCATGGGCGGCTCCGGCTGCGGCAAGACCACCGTGCTGCGGCTGATCGGCGGCCAGGTCCGGCCGCAGCGCGGCCATGTCCGCTTCGACGGCGCCGATATCCCGGCGCTGGACCGCGCCGGCCTGTATGCGGCACGGCGGCAGATGGGGATGCTGTTCCAGTTCGGCGCGCTGTTTACCGACCTGTCGGTGTTCGACAACGTCGCCTTCCCGCTGCGCGAACACACCGACCTGCCCGAGTCGATGATCCGCGACCTGGTGCTGATGAAGCTCAACGCGGTGGGCCTGCGCGGGGCGCGCGACCTGATGCCCGCGCAGATCTCTGGGGGCATGGCGCGCCGCGTGGCGCTGGCCCGGGCCATCGCGCTGGACCCCTCGCTGCTGATGTACGACGAGCCCTTTGCCGGGCTCGATCCCATTTCGCTGGGCCTGACCGCGCGGCTGATCCGCACGCTGAACGACGCGCTCGGCGCCACCACGATCATCGTGTCGCACGACGTGCACGAGACCTTTCAGATCGCCGACTACGTGTATTTCATCGCCGAAGGCCGCATCGCGGCGGAAGGGGAGCCCGAGGCGCTGCGCGCCTCGACCGATCCCTTCGTCCACCAGTTCGTGCATGCCGAGGCCGACGGCCCGGTGCCGTTCCACTACGGCGGGCCGTCGCTCGCCGAGGACTTCGTCGGCGGGGCGGGGCGGTGATGGGCGCACTCTACAACGCCATCGCGATGGTCGGCTCGGCGGTGCGCCAGAGCGTCGAGGGCCTGGGCATGGCCACGCGCATGTTCTTCGCGATGCTGGCGATGTCGCCGTCGATGCTGCGCCGCTTCCGGCTGGTGTCGGACCAGATCTTCTTCGTCGGCAACCTGTCGCTGGTGATCATCGCCGTGTCCGGGCTGTTCGTCGGCTTCGTGCTCGGCCTGCAGGGCTACTACACGCTGAACCGCTACGGCTCCGAGCAGGCGCTAGGGCTGCTGGTGGCGCTGTCGCTCGTGCGCGAGCTGGGGCCGGTGGTGACCGCGCTGCTGTTCGCGGGGCGCGCCGGCACTTCGCTGACCGCCGAGATCGGCCTGATGAAGGCGGGCGAGCAGCTGACCGCGATGGAAATGATGGCGGTGAACCCGCTGCAGCGCGTGGTCGCGCCGCGCTTCTGGGCGGGCGTGATCGCGATGCCGGTGCTGGCGGCGATCTTCAGCGCGGTCGGCATCCTGGGCGGCTACATCGTCGGCGTGCAGCTGATCGGCGTCGACGCCGGCGCCTTCTGGTCGCAGATGCAGGGCGGCGTCGATGTGCGCGACGACGTGCTGAACGGCGTCATCAAGAGCTTTATCTTCGGCATTGCCGTGACGTTTATCGCCTTGTACCAGGGCTACGAGGCCAAGCCGACGCCCGAGGGCGTGTCGCGCGCCACCACCCGCACCGTGGTGATCGCGTCGCTCGCCGTGCTGGGGCTCGATTTCCTGCTGACGGCGCTGATGTTCAGTACCTGAGCCCCGCATGGGCGCCGTCGCATCCCGCTGGTTGAACTAGAGAATTCCGATGAGAAAGAACGCACTCGATTTCTGGGTGGGGCTGTTCGTGGTGGCCGGCTTCGTGGCCCTGCTGTTCCTCGCGCTGAAGGCCGGGAACATGAGCGCCTTCACCTTCGAGGACACCTACACCGTGCAGGCCCGCTTCGACAATATCGGCGGGCTGAAGGCACGTGCTCCGGTCAAGAGCGCCGGCGTGGTGGTGGGCCGCGTCGCGCAGATCAGCTTCGACGACAAGAACTACCAGGCCACGGTGACGATGCACCTGGAGCAGCGCTACCAGTTTCCCAAGGACACGTCGGCCAAGATCCTGACGTCGGGGCTGCTGGGCGAGCAATACATCGGCCTCGAAGCGGGCGGCGATACCGCCATGCTGGCCGACGGCGCGCGGATCACGATGACCCAGTCGGCCGTGGTGCTGGAGAATTTGATCGGGCAGTTCCTATACAACAAGGCGGCCGACGCGGGCGGCACGGGAGCGGAGAAATGAGGGGTTCGGGAGTTCACGGGCGCTGGCTGCTGGCCGGCGCGATGGCGGTCGCCCTGGCGGGCTGCGCGACGGGGCCGGACGCCAATCCGCGCGACCCGCTCGAGCCGTTCAACCGCGAAGTCAACAAGATCAACGAGGACTTCGACAAGGGCGTGATGCGCCCGATCGCCGAGGTCTATGCCGACTACGTGCCGTCGCCGGTGCGCACCGCGGTCAGCAACGTGTTCTCCAACGTCAGCGACGTCTACTCGGCGCTGAACAACCTGCTGCAGGGCAAGCCGACGCGCTTCGCCGAGGACACCATGCGGGTGGCGATCAACACCGTGCTGGGCATCGGCGGCCTGATCGACATCGCCACGCCGGCCGGCCTGCCCAAGTACAAGGAAGACTTCGGCCAGACGCTGGGCGTGTGGGGCGTGCCGCCCGGCCCGTACCTGGTGCTGCCGCTGTTCGGTCCGAGCACGGTGCGCGACACCGGTGGCATGCTGGTCGACCGGCAGGCCGACCCGTCGGCCTACCTGCATCCCGTCTGGATGCGCAATACGCTGATCGGCGTGCGCGTGGTCAGCGCCCGCGCCGAGCTGCTGGGCGCCAGCAGCCTGGTCGAGATGGCCGCGCTGGACCGCTACTCGTTCATGCGCGACGCCTATCTGCAGCGCCGCGAGTACCTGGTCTACGACGGCAATCCGCCGGACCGCGAGGACGATGGCATCGACGGCGACGCCAAGCCGACGCCCCCGAGCTCCGGTTCGGGCGAAAGTCTGCCCGGCCAGACCATGCCGGTGCCGCCGGTGGCGCCGTCGCTGTCGCCCGGGCGGCTTGGCCTGTGAGGGATTGCTGAACACCGACGCTGACCCTGACGCTGAGAGGCGCCGGCGTCACCGCGGTGGAGGCGCGGCCCGCCGGCTTTGTGAGCGCCCGGTCACCGCTGCAACAAACTGTGATAACCGGTGCCAGCGCCCCGCGCCCCCGGCACCATGAACTTGCCCGGGGTGCGCGCTCTCCAACTCAACGCACCCCCCGCCGCCCCCGGCGGAACAAGATAGACAAGGAAAAACCATGTTCAAGCGACTGTTGCTTCCCTTCATCGCCGCCTTCGCCATGGCCGGCGCGGCCATGGCCCAGAGCCCGGACACCTCGACCCCGGACGGCCTGATCAAGGCGCTGGTGGACGACGTGATGGCCACCGTCAAGGCCGACAAGGAAATGCAGGCCGGCAGCATCCCCAAGATCACCGCGCTGGTCGAGCAGAAGATCCTGCCGAACGCCAACTTCCAGAAGACCACGCAGATCGCGATGGGCCGCAACTGGGCGAAGGCGACGCCGGAGCAGCAGAAGCAGATCGTCGAGGAATTCAAGATGCTGCTGATCCGCACCTATGCGGGCGCCGTCTCGCAGATCCGCGACCAGACCGTGCAGTTCCGCCCGTTCCGCGCGGCGCCGGAAGACACCGAGGTCACCGTGCGCACCCAGGTCATCAACAAGGGCGAGCCGATCCAGATGGACTACCGCCTGGAGAAGACGCCGCAGGGCTGGAAGGTCTACGACATCAACGTGCTGGGCGCCTGGCTGACCGAGGCCTACAAGGGCAGCTTCAACACGATCGCCAGCCAGCAGGGTATCGAAGGCGTGATCAAGACCCTGCAGGACCGCAACCGCCAGCTGGCCAGCGCGAAGGGCTAAGCCCGCTGAGCCAGCAGAGCAAGTCGAGCCCTGGCGCGGCTGCCATGCCGTGACGACGCGGCGCAGCACGTGGATGCTGCGCCGCGTTACAATGCCGGCTCGGTGCGCAAGCTTCACCCGCACCGGCCGTTTTGCCCCGACCAAGCCCCTTACCGACCGACCGCCTCGATGCTTTCACTCGGAACCTCGCTGACCAACCGCAACGCCGCCGCCGTGCTGCGCGATGCGGCCGCGCGCGTCGCGCAAGGGGAAGCGCAGGTCGATTGCAGCGCGCTCGGACAGGTCGATTCGTCGGCGGTGGCCGTGATGCTGGCGCTGCATCGCGATGCCAGCGCGCGCGGCCGGACCCTGGCGTTCGTCGGCGTGCCGCAGCAACTGGCCGCGCTCGCCAGCCTGTACGGGGTCGATACGCTGCTGGCGCTGTCGCCGCAGGACCCGGCATCGGTGCCGGCGCATGGGGTTGCCGACACTGCGGCCGACACTGCGGCCGAACCTGTCGCCGAATCCAGGGCCGAATCCGCGCCTGCTTCGGCCGCCGCCCCCCTCGAGCAAGCCGGCTTGCATCGACATTGAACCGGCATCCGCGGTGAGCGCGGGGCGATGGCCCGCGCCGGCACCGTCGCGATGCCTCGGCGCCGGCCGCCAGCCGACGCCGCGTCCCAAGCGGGGACCTCCCCGCATCCCCTATAATTCCGGGTTATTCGTTCGTCAGCACCGCCCGCGCGCCAACGCGCGATGCGCCTGCCACGCCGGCAGCCGGCAAGCCAGGCGGGCGACCAGTCCGGCAGCTGTATCACCCTCAGGCGGTCCCCGCCATTTCCAGGAGCCCGGCGCGGCAGCGCGACGCTCGCACGCCCGCCAGACGATATCGGCCATGAAAGCCATCGAAATCCAGGATGTCCGCAAGCGCTACCGCAATCTGCAGGCGCTCAAGGGCGTCAGCTTCAGCGTCGAGCGCGGCGAATTCTTCGGCCTGCTCGGCCCCAACGGCGCGGGCAAGACCACGCTGATCTCGATCCTCGCCGGACTGAACCGGGCCGACTCGGGCCAGGTGCGCGTGCACGGCCACGACGTGGTCGGCGATTACCGGGTGGCGCGCCGCATGCTGGGCGTGGTGCCGCAGGAGCTGGTGTTCGATCCGTTCTTCACCGTGCGCGAGACGCTGCGGCTGCAGTCGGGCTATTTCGGCCTGACCCGCAACGACGACTGGATCGACGAGATCATGGCCAACCTGGACCTGACCGACAAGGCCGACGCCAACATGCGGCAGTTGTCGGGCGGCATGAAGCGCCGCGTGCTGGTCGCGCAGGCGCTGGTGCATCGTCCGCCGGTGATCGTGCTCGACGAACCGACCGCGGGCGTCGACGTGGAGCTGCGCCAGACGCTGTGGAAATTCATCTCCCGGCTGAACCGCGAAGGTCATACCATCATCCTGACCACCCACTATCTGGAAGAGGCCGAGGCCCTGTGCGACCGCATCGCGATGCTCAAGTTCGGCGAGGTGGTGGCGCTGGACCGCACCAGCAGCCTGCTGAGCCAGTTCGCCGGCCTGCAACTGGTGCTGACGCTGTCGGCCGGCCGCCTGCCGGCCTCGCTGGAGCCGCTGCGGATGCCGTCCAATCCGGGCGAGCGCGCGATCCGGCTGCGGTTGTCCGGCTACCAGGTGGTCGAACCGATCCTCGCGGCCTGCCGCGAGTCGGGCTGCGAAATCGAAGACATGGAAATCAACAAGGCTGACCTCGAGGACGTATTCGTGCAGATCATGGGGAGGGAAGGGCGCAAGCCGGCTTCGCGTGACGCCGGAGCGGACCGCGACGCGGACAGGGACACTGACGGCGGCGCGAGCGGCGACGGCGGCAAGCGCGCCGCGGCCCCGACCGAACCGGTCAATGCCACCCCTTCCTCGCTGGAGAGCCCGGTATGAAACATCCTGCCGGACTCGATCAGGCGCAACAGGACGCCCGTCACGGCGGCGGCGACGACAGCCGGCACCTGGCGCCGATGGCGGTGGGCGGCCTGGTGGGCTTTCGCACGCTGCTCTACAAGGAAGTGCTGCGCTTCTGGAAGGTCAGCTTCCAGACCGTGGCCGCGCCGGTGCTGACCGCGATCCTCTATCTGCTGATCTTCGGCCATGTGCTGGAGGACCGCGTCCGCGTCTACGACCAGATCAGCTACACCGCCTTCCTGGTGCCCGGGCTGGTGATGATGAGCATCCTGCAGAACGCGTTCGCCAACAGCTCGTCGTCGCTGATCCAGTCCAAGATCACCGGCAACCTGGTGTTCGTTCTGCTGCCGCCGCTGTCGCACTGGGAGATGTTCGGCGCCTACGTGACCGCCGCAATCGTGCGCGGGCTGGCGGTCGGCCTGGGCGTGCTGCTGGTGACGGTTTGGTTCGCCGACCTGCATGTGGCCAATGTCGCCTGGATCGTCGTCTTCGCGCTGCTCGGCGCCGGCATGCTGGGCACGCTGGGCCTGATCGCCGGCATCTGGGCCGAGAAGTTCGACCAGCTGGCCGCCTTCCAGAATTTCCTGATCATGCCGGCGACCTTCCTGTCCGGCGTGTTTTATTCGATCCACTCGCTGCCCGCGTTCTGGCAGACGGTGTCGCACGCCAACCCGTTCTTCTACATGATCGACGGGTTCCGCCATGGCTTCTTCGGCGTCTCCGACGTGTCGCCGTGGTTCAGCCTGGCCGTGGTGGCGAGCGCCTTCGCGGTCGTCGCGGCCATCGCGCTGCGGCTGCTGCAGACCGGCTACAAGCTGCGGCACTGATCTTGCGAGACCAGGCCGGGCCGACACGCGCGAGAGCGGGACGCACACAGACGAAACGAGATTCACCATGCTGCCTACACCGGAACAAGTCAGGGACTACATCGCCCAGGGGCTGCCCTGCGAACACCTCGAAGTGGAGGGCGACGGCCAGCACTTCTTCGCCACCATCGTCAGCGTCGAGTTCGAGGGCAAGCGGCTGATCCAGCGCCATCAGCGCGTCTATGCCGCGCTCGGCGACCGCATGCGGGCCGAGATCCACGCGCTGTCGATGAAGACGCTGACGCCGGCCGAATGGCAAGGCGGTCAGGGCGAACATGCCGGCCAGCCCGGCCAGCGCTGAGCGGCCGCGCATCCTCATGGATCAACTCGAAATCCACGGCAACGGTCCGCTGCGCGGCGAAATCCGCGTCTCGGGGGCGAAGAACGCCGCCCTGCCGATCCTGTGCGCGAGCCTGCTGACGGCCGACACGCTGACGCTGGACAACGTGCCCGATCTGCAGGACGTGCGCACCATGCTGGCGCTGCTGCGCCAGATGGGCGTGCGCATCGAGCAGGACGGCACGCGGCTGACGCTGAACGCGGGCGAGATCACCGCGCCCGAGGCGCCCTACGAGATGGTCAAGACCATGCGCGCATCGATCCTGGTGCTGGGGCCGCTGGTCGCGCGCCTTGGCGAGGCGCGGGTATCGCTGCCCGGCGGCTGCGCCATCGGTGCGCGGCCGGTCGACCAGCACATCAAGGGCCTGCAGGCCATGGGCGCCGACATCGCGATCGAGCACGGCTTCATCCACGCGCGTGCGCGTCGGCTCAAGGGCGCGCGCATCGTCACGGACATGATCACGGTGACGGGCACCGAGAACCTGCTGATGGCGGCCACGCTGGCCGAGGGCGAGACCGTGCTGGAGAACGCGGCGCGCGAGCCCGAGGTCACCGACCTGGCCAACCTGCTGGTGAGCATGGGCGCCCGCATCGAGGGCATCGGCACCGACCGGCTGGTGATTCACGGCGTCGAGCGCCTGCACGGGGCCGAGCATCGCGTGATTGCCGATCGCATCGAGGCCGGCACGTTCCTGTGCGCCGCCGCGGCGACGCTGGGCGAGGTGGTGGTGCGCGATGTCCCGCCGGTCATTCTGGACGCGGTGCTCGACAAGCTGGTTGAAGCCGGTGCATCGATCGAGCGCGGCGCCGACTGGGTGCGGCTGTCGATGCGCCAGCGCCCACGGGCGGTCAGCTTTCGCACCTCCGAATACCCGGCCTTTCCGACCGACATGCAGGCGCAGTTCATGGCGCTCGATTGCGTGGCCGACGGCACGGCGCGGGTCACCGAGACGATCTTCGAGAACCGCTTCATGCACGTGCAGGAGCTGAACCGGCTCGGCGCCAATATCGCGGTCGAAGGCAATACCGCGGTGGTGACCGGCGTGCCGCGCCTGTCGGGCGCGCGCGTGATGGCGACCGATCTGCGCGCCTCGGCCAGCCTGGTGATTGCCGGCCTGATCGCCGACGGCGAAACGGTGATCGACCGCATCTACCACCTGGACCGCGGCTACGACCGCATGGAAGACAAGCTGTCCGCCGTCGGTGCGCGCATCCGCCGCATCGCGGGCTGACCCACGAACAAGACGATGAGCCCTTCTCCGAACCAGCTGACCCTGGCCCTATCCAAGGGCCGGATCTTTACCGAAACCATGCCGCTGCTGGCGGCCGCGGGCATCGAGGTCACCGAAGACCCGGAAACCTCCCGCAAGCTGATCCTGCCGACCACCGACCCGGACGTGCGCGTGATCATCGTGCGCGCCTCCGACGTGCCCACCTATGTGCAGTACGGCGCCGCCGACTTTGGCGTGGCGGGCAAGGACGTGCTGATGGAGCATGGGATGGCCGGCCTGTATGCGCCGATCGACCTGAATATCGCCCGCTGCCGCATGTCGGTGGCGGTGCCGGCGGGCTTCGACTATGTCCGCGCGGTGCGGCAGGGGGCGCGGCTGGCGGTGGCGACCAAGTATGTACAGACCGCGCGCGAGCATTTCGCCAAGAAGGGCGTCCACGTCGATCTGATCAAGCTGTACGGCTCGATGGAGCTCGGTCCGCTGGTCGGGCTGGCCGATGCGATCGTCGACCTGGTCAGCACCGGCGGCACGCTGCGCGCCAACAATCTGGTGGAAGTCGAGGAGATCGTGCAGATCTCGTCGCGCCTGGTGATCAACCAGGCCGCGCTCAAGCTCAAGCGCGAGCGGCTGGCGCCGATCCTCGAAGCGTTTGAACGGGCCTCGGCGGCCGTGGCGTGATGCCATGGCCGACGGCCCGGGGAATGGAGTCATGAACGAACAAAGCCTGAACATCCGCCGACTGGACTCGGCCAGCACGGACTTCCCCGTGCGGCTGCGCCAGCTGCTGGCCTTCGAGGCCGGCGAGGACGAGGCCATCGAGCGCGCCGTTGCGCAGATCCTGGCCGACGTCAAGGTGCGCGGCGATGCCGCGGTGCTCGAATACACGATGCGCTTCGACCGTGTCGAAGCCGAATCGCTGGCCGCGCTGGAACTGTCGCCGGCCGAGATGGACGCCGCGCTCGAGGAGCTCGAGCCCAAACGCCGCGCCGCGCTCGAGGCGGCCGCGGCGCGCGTGCGCGCCTACCACGAGAAGCAGAAGATCGAATGCGGCAGCCATAGCTGGGAATACGCGGAGGCCGACGGCACCGTGCTCGGCCAGAAGGTGACGCCGCTCGATCGCGTCGGCCTCTATGTGCCGGGCGGCAAGGCGGCCTATCCGTCATCGGTGCTGATGAACGCGATTCCGGCCCGCGTCGCCGGCGTCAAGGAAGTGATCATGGTGGTGCCGACCCCGGGCGGCGTGCGCAACCCGCTGGTGCTGGCGGCCGCGGCGATCGCCGGCGTCGACCGCGTGTTCACCATCGGCGGTGCCCAGGCGGTCGGCGCGCTCGCATACGGTACCGAGACGCTGCCGCAGGTCGACAAGATCGTCGGCCCGGGCAACGCCTATGTCGCCGCGGCCAAGCGCCGCGTGTTCGGCACGGTCGGCATCGACATGATCGCCGGCCCGTCCGAGATCCTGGTGATCTGCGACGGCAGCACCGACCCGGACTGGGTCGCGATGGACCTGTTCTCGCAGGCCGAGCACGACGAGATGGCGCAGTCGATCCTGCTGTGCCCGGATTCCGGCTATCTGCTCAAGGTCGAGGACAGCATCCGCCGCCTGCTCGACGACATGCCGCGCCGCGACGTGATCGCGGCCTCGATCGGCGGCCGCGGCGCGCTGATCAAGGTACGCGACATGGACGAGGCCTGCGACATCGCCAACGCGATCGCGCCCGAGCACCTGGAGATCTCCGCGCTCAATCCGCGCCAGTGGGCCGAGAAGATCCGCCACGCCGGCGCGATCTTCCTGGGCCAGTTCACCAGCGAATCGCTGGGCGACTACTGCGCGGGCCCGAACCACGTGTTGCCGACCTCGCGCACCGCGCGCTTCTCGTCGCCGCTGGGCGTCTATGACTTCCAGAAGCGCTCGAGCCTGATCGAGGTCAGCGAGGCGGGCGCGCAGATGCTGGGCCAGATCGCCGCGGAACTTGCCTATGGCGAGGGCCTGCAGGCGCATGCCCGCAGCGCCGAATACCGCCTCAAGCGCAGTTGATTTGCCGGGGCGGCCCGCGTGCCGTCCCTTTACTCCCCAACCGAAGAGGAATCCATGTCAGCAGTCGAGCCTTCCCTGATCGAGCGAATCATCCGTGACGACGTCCGCGCCATGGGCGCCTATCACGTGGCCGATTCGCACGGTCTGATCAAGCTCGACGCGATGGAGAACCCGTACCAGTTGCCTGCGCCGCTGCGCGAGCAGCTCGGCAAGCGGCTGGCCGAGGTCGCGCTGAACCGTTATCCGGTACCGACCAGCGAGGCGCTGCGCGCGCTCCTGAAGCACGTGATGGATGTGCCCGCCGGCATGGAGATCCTGCTCGGCAACGGCTCGGACGAGATCATCAGCATGCTGGCGCTGGCGGTCGCACGGCCGGGCGCCAAGGTGATGGCGCCCGTGCCCGGCTTCGTGATGTACGCGATGTCGGCGCAGTTCACCGGCCTCGAGTTCGTCGGCGTGCCGCTGCGCGCGGACTTCACGCTGGACCGCGCCGCGATGCTGGCCGCGATGGCCGAGCACAAGCCGGCGGTGATCTACCTCGCCTATCCGAACAATCCGACCGGCACGCTGTTCGACGAGCAGGACATGGAGGCGATCGTGCGCGCCGCGCAGGGCGAGGTGTGCCACAGCCTGGTGGTGGTCGACGAGGCCTACCAGCCGTTCGCGCAGCACAGCTGGATGCCGCGGCTGCCGGAGTTCGGCAATCTGCTGGTGATGCGCACCGTGTCGAAGCTGGGCCTGGCCGGCATCCGGCTCGGCTACCTGGCCGGCGATCCGGCCTGGCTCGCGCAGATCGACAAGGTGCGCCCGCCGTACAACGTCAACGTGCTGACCGAGGCGACCGCGCTGTTCGTGCTCGAGCATGTCGACGTGCTCGACGAACAGGCCGCGCAATTGCGTGCCGAACGCGCCAGCGTGGCCGCGGCGATGGCCGCGCATCCGGGCGTTACCGTGTTCCCCAGCGCCGGCAATTTCCTGCTGGTGCGCGTGCCCGATGCCGCGCGAATCTTCGATCGGCTGCTCGCGCGCAAGGTGCTGATCAAGAACGTGAGTAAAATGCACCCATTGCTGGCCAACTGTCTGCGCGTGACGGTCAGCACCCCCGAAGAAAATGCGCAGTTTCTCGAGGCGTTTGCCGCCTCGCTGCAGGATTAGCACCATGCGTGTTGCCGAGGTCACCCGCAATACCTCCGAGACCCAGATCCGCGTCGCGCTGAATCTGGACGGCACCGGACGCCAGCTGCTGGCTTCCGGCGTTCCCTTCCTGGACCACATGCTGGACCAGATCGCCCGCCATGGCATGTTCGACCTCGAGGTCGAGGCCAAGGGCGACACCCATATCGACGACCACCATACGGTCGAGGATGTCGGCATCACGCTGGGACAGGCGGTGGCCAAGGCCATCGGCGACAAGAAGGGCATCACCCGCTATGGGCACAGCTACGTGCCGCTCGATGAATGCCTGTCGCGCGTGGTGATCGATTTCTCGGGCCGCCCGGGGCTGGAGTTCCACGTGCCGTTCACCCGGGCGCGCGTCGGCAGCTTCGATGTCGACCTGACCATCGAGTTCTTCCGCGGCTTCGTCAATCATGCCGGCGTCACGCTGCATATCGACAATCTGCGCGGCATCAATGCCCACCATCAATGCGAAACGGTATTCAAGGCCTTCGGCCGGGCGCTGCGCATGGCGGTAGAGCTGGACCCGCGCGCGGCCAATACGATTCCGTCGACCAAGGGTACGCTCTGATTTCGATACCGGTCCGATGAAGGGCGGCGGGTTTTCCTGCCGCCGCCCACGCCGACCGGTTTCTACCGATCTCTACCGGACTCCACCACCCTCCACCGTTTCCGAGGGGACGGCCACGCGATGCCACGGCCGTTTCCAACATCATGACTACGATTGCAATTGTGGATTACGGCATGGGCAACCTGCGCTCGGTGGCGCAGGCGCTGCGCCGTGCGGCGCCCGACGCCGATGTGCGCGTCGTCGATGCGCCCGAGGGCATCCGCGCCGCCGAGCGCGTGGTGCTGCCCGGCCAGGGCGCGATGCCCGACTGCATGGCGGCGCTCAATGCCTCGGGGCTGCGCGAGGCCGTGCTCGAGGCCGCGGCCAGCAAGCCGCTGCTGGGCGTGTGCGTTGGCGAACAGATGCTGTTCGAAGCGAGCAGGGAAAGTAGGGCCGGTGCGGACAGCACGCCATGCCTGGGCCTGATGCCGGGCGAGGTGGTCCGCTTCGAGCTCGACGGCATGACGCAGCCGGACGGCTCGCGCTACAAGGTGCCGCAGATGGGCTGGAACCGCGTTCGCCAGACCCGCCCGCATCCGCTGTGGCAGGGTATTCCCGATCAGAGCTGGTTCTATTTCGTCCACAGCTACTATGTGCAGCCGCGCGATTCCGCCCATACTGCCGGGGAAACCGAATATGGCGTCGTGTTTACCAGCGCGGTGGCCCGGGATAATATTTTTGCCACGCAGTTCCACCCGGAGAAAAGCGCCGCGCTCGGCTTGCAGCTCTACCGGAATTTCGTGGACTGGAAGCCCTGATTCACCAAGCCGTTCGACGCAGGCAAGGCCGGGCCGGCAGCGCCGGTCCCGCCAGGACAACCTTTTTACTTCAACACGCTCGTCACGCTTATGTTGCTCATTCCGGCCATCGACCTGAAGGACGGTCAATGTGTACGCCTCAAACAAGGCGATATGGACCAGGCCACCGTCTTCTCCGAAGAGCCCGCCGCCATGGCACGACATTGGGTGGAACAGGGCGCGCGGCGTCTGCACCTGGTCGACCTGAACGGCGCCTTCGTCGGCAAGCCCCGCAATGAGGCCGCGATCAAGGCCATCATCGCCGAGGTCGGCGAAGAGATCCCGGTCCAGCTCGGCGGAGGCATCCGCGACCTGAACACGATCGAGCGGTGGCTGGACGACGGCCTGTCGTACATCATCATCGGCACCGCCGCGGTCAAGAATCCGGGCTTCCTGAAGGATGCATGCTCGGCGTTCGGCGGCCACATCATCGTCGGACTCGATGCCCGCGACGGCAAGGTCGCCACCGACGGCTGGAGCAAGCTGACCGGCCACGAGGTGATCGACCTGGCGCGCAAGTACGAGGACTACGGCGTCGAGGCGATCATCTACACCGACATCGGCCGCGACGGCATGCTGCAGGGCATCAACATCGATGCCACCGTCAAGCTGGCCCAGTCGGTGTCGATCCCGGTGATCGCCAGCGGCGGCCTGTCGAACATGAGCGATATCGACCGGCTGTGCTCGGTCGAGAGCGAAGGCGTCGAAGGGGTGATCTGCGGCCGCGCGATTTACTCCGGCGACCTGAATTTCGCGGACGCGCAGGCGCTCGCGGACAAACTCGGCGCCGGCCAGTAAGCCGTCGCCATTGCGCCCCCGGGGGGGCGCTGCTGCCCGCGTCGCGCCGTGCCTGCGCGCGCCGCGTGGCAAGGATTCCGATGCTAGCCAAACGTATCATCCCCTGCCTGGACGTGACCAACGGGCGGGTGGTCAAAGGGGTCAACTTCGTTGAATTGCGCGACGCGGGCGACCCGGTCGAGATCGCGCGCCGCTATGACGAGCAGGGCGCGGACGAAATCACATTCCTCGACATCACCGCGACCAGCGACGGCCGCGACCTGATGCTGAACATCATCGAGGCGGTGGCCTCGCAGGTGTTCATTCCGCTGACGGTCGGCGGCGGCGTGCGCACCGTCGAGGACGTGCGCCGCCTGCTCAATGCCGGCGCGGACAAGATCAGCGTCAATTCGTCGGCGATCAGCAATCCGCAGCTGGTGTCGGATGCCACCGCTCGCTACGGCTCGCAATGCATCGTGGTGGCGATCGACGCCAAGCGCAGCTCCGCACCGGGCGAGCCGCCGCGCTGGGAAGTGTTCACCCACGGCGGGCGCAAGGCCACCGGCCTCGACGCGGTCGAGTGGGCGCGCGAAATGGCGCGCCGCGGCGCCGGTGAGCTGCTGCTGACCAGCATGGACCGCGACGGCACCAAGAGCGGCTTCGATCTCGAACTGACCCGCGCGGTCAGCGACGCGGTCGGCGTGCCGGTGATCGCCTCGGGCGGCGTCGGCGGGCTGCAGGACCTGGCCGACGGCATCCGCATCGGCCATGCCGACGCGGTGCTGGCGGCGAGCATCTTCCACTACGGCCAGCACACGGTGGCCGAGGCGAAGGCATTCATGGCCCGCGAGGGCATTCCGATGCGGGTTTGACGATGCAAAAGAAGTGGCTCAACAAGGTCAAATGGGACGACCACGGCCTGGTGCCGGTGATCGTGCAGGAAGTCGGCTCCAACGACGTGCTGATGTTCGCCTTCATGAATCGCGAGGCGCTGCAGCGCACCGTCGAGCTCGGCGAGGCGGTGTTCTGGTCGCGTTCGCGCAAGCGGCTGTGGCACAAGGGCGAGGAGTCAGGCCATGTGCAGAAGGTGCATGAGATCCGGCTCGATTGCGACGAGGACGTGGTGCTGCTGAAGGTCACGCAGGCCGGCGACATCGCCTGCCACACCGGCCGCCATTCCTGCTTCTTCCAGAAATTCGAGGGCGACGTCGAGGACGGCGACTGGCAGACCGTCGAACCGGTGCTGAAGGACCCCTCGTCCATCTACGGCAGCAATCACTGATGAGCGACTCTTCTGCGAACCAGGCCGACGCGCTGGCCGACGTGCTTGCGCGCGTGGCCGCGGTGCTCGAATCGCGCAAGCCCGAACACGGCGGCGATCCCGACAAATCCTATGTCGCGCGGTTGTTTCATAAAGGCGACGACGCGATCCTGAAGAAGATCGGCGAGGAAGCGACCGAAACGGTAATGGCAGCCAAGGACGCGCGCGCCGCCGGCCTGGCCGGCCCCGCGCTCGACAAGGTCGTCTACGAGGTCGCGGACCTGTGGTTCCACAGCATGGTGCTGCTGGCCCGCTTTGGCCTGAGTCCGGCCGACGTGGTGGCCGAACTGGCGCGCCGCGAGGGGCTGTCGGGACTGGCCGAAAAGGCCGCGCGCACGGCCGAGCCGAAGTGAGCGCCGGCGCCCCTCGGCGGGCGGCGGTGTATCGTGTGGCACAGTATCGTCTGGACCGAACCGTGCGCACACGCAAGGAGGTGCAATGAGCAACGACTATCCCGGCCAGGACTATCCCGGCCAGGTGGTGCCCAGCAGCGGCGGCGCGCAGCTCGACAGCCTGCGCAAGCTGACCCATATCCTGTACGGGCTGTATGCGATTTTCTGGCTGACCGGCGGCATCACCGCGCTGATCGCGATCATCATCAACTACGTCAAGCGTGACGACGCGCGCGGCACGCTCTATGCATCGCACTTTGCGTGGCAGATCCGCTCGTTCTGGTGGTCGGTCGCGTGGACCGTGCTGGGGGGCGTGCTGTTTGCCACCGTGGTCGGCATCGCACTGGCCTTCATCGTCTGGGGCCTGTTGTCGCTGTGGATTCTTTACCGTATTGTCAAAGGCTGGTTGTATTTGAACGACAGCAAGCCGATGTACCCGGAGCAGCGTTTCTAGATTTCCAGACGGCGCGAACCGGGCCAGGCTGAATTCCGGCTTGCCGGTGTCCTCCACTTCGCAATGAAACTTTCATGAACGCACACGAGAATTGCATCTTCTGCAAGATCGTCGCCGGCCAGATACCGTCGCGCAAGGTGTACGAGGACGCCGACATGCTGGCGTTCCACGATATCCATCCGAAGGCGCCGGTGCACTTCCTGATCATTCCGAAGGTGCATGTAGACTCGCTCGCCGACTGCGGCCCGGGCGAAGGCGACGTGCTTGCTAAAATGCTGCTCAAGGCGCCGCAGCTGGCCCGCGAGGCGGGCTGCGGCAATGGCTTCCGCACCGTGATCAACACCGGTTCGGACGGCGGCCAGGAGGTCTATCACCTGCATCTGCACGTGATGGGCGGGCCGCGGACCGAATGGAAGGTCGCGCTGCCGTAGGCCGCCGCGGCAAGCCTGGAGTAAAGAATGACGTCCTGCCGCTCGCGGCGGACGGAACAGCGCCGGCTACCGTCGCCCGGCGTGCGAGCTCGGACGGAACAACGGGTCCGCGTGGCAAGGTGCCGCGCGGGGCTTCATCAGGAGCAGGAAAATGGGTTCGTTTAGCATTTGGCATTGGCTGATCGTGCTGGTGATCGTCATGCTGGTCTTCGGTACGAAGAAGCTGCGCAATATCGGCCAGGATCTGGGCGGCGCGGTCAAGGGCTTCAAGGACGGCATGAAGGATCCCAACGCCCCGGCGGGCGAGGACACCGCCGCCGGCACGCCCAAGGAACTGCGCGACTCGACCACGATCGACGTGGACGCCAAGGAAAAGTCGCGCCAGCAGCAGTAATCCGCATCATGCAGTCAGTCGGCGTCCGGCCGGCGCGGCCCCGCATCGGCCGGGCCGGCCCCCGGTACACTGATTCCCTCCTTCCTCCGGGCGGCGGCGCAGGGCATTGCGCCCGGCCGCGCCCGGCACTGGCATTGAATCCCGCATGATCGATCTGGGCATTTCCAAGCTGGCGCTGATCGGCGCGGTCGCGCTGATCGTGATCGGTCCCGAGCGGCTGCCCAAGGTCGCCCGCACCGTCGGCGCGCTGGTCGGGCGCGCGCAACGCTATATCAGCGATGTGAAGGCGGAGGTCAGCCGCGAGGTCGAGCTGGACGAACTGCGCCGCATGCGCACCGAATTCGAGGAAGCCGCGCGCGATGTCGAGCGGACCATCCACAAAGAGGTCAACGAGCAGGCGCAGTCGCTGAACGAGGCGTTGTCCGGCGACACCAGCGAGATCGGTACCCCCGCCGGCACCGATGTGCCTGCCTCGTATGTGCCGAGCTGGGACAGCGCGCACAAGATGCACAACGGCCGCAAGAGCTGGCGCGTCAAGCAGGCCGCCGTGCCGAAGTGGTACAAGCGCCAGAACAACGTCCGCGGCTGGGCGCAATCCGGCGCTGCCCGCGTCAAGCGGCACCGTCCGGCGACGCGTCCCGCCCGTTCTTTCTTCGAGTGACCATGCGGCAGTCCGCCCCGATGCCGGCGGCCGACCGGTCCGCACGTTCGTCGCGCGCCTTGCCGCGCGCGATGTCGCTTTTCTCTTCCCTGTTGTCCGCCCACCGCTGCTGAGCGGCTGCCGCCATGAGCGAATCGCGTTCCCCCGATCCCCAAGACGAATCCCCGCAGGAAACCTTTATCTCCCACCTGGTGGAGCTGCGCGAGCGCATCGTCAAGGCCGTCGCCGGCGTGCTGGTGGTATTCGTCAGCCTGGTGTACTGGGCGCCGGATATCTTCAACCTGTTTGCGCGGCCGCTGATGGAGTCGTTGCCCAAGGGCGGCAAGATGATCGTGACCGACGTGACCGGCTCGTTCTTCGTGCCGATGAAGGTCACGTTGCTGGTCGCTTTCCTGATCGCGTTGCCATGGGTGCTGTACCAGGTCTGGCAATTCGTCGCGCCCGGGCTCTATCAGCACGAGAAGCGGCTGATCATGCCGCTGGTCACGAGCAGCTATCTGCTGTTCCTGTTCGGCGTCGCCTTTGCCTACTTCCTGGTGTTTCCGACGGTGTTCCACTTCATGGCGCACTACAACGCGCCGCTCGGTGCCGAAATGTCGACCGACATCGACAAGTATCTCGGCTTCGCGATGACGACGTTCCTGGCGTTCGGCATCACCTTCGAGGTGCCGGTGGTCGTCATCGTGCTGGTGCGCTTCGGCGTGGTGGAGCTGGAGAAGCTCAAGCAGATCCGCCCGTATGTGATCGTTGGCGCCTTCATCATCGCCGCCATCGTCACGCCGCCCGATGTGCTGTCGCAGCTGTTGCTGGCGATTCCGCTGATCCTGCTCTACGAGCTTGGCCTGCTGATGGCCAAGGTCATCGGCCGTCCGCTGCCCAATGACGGCGCCGCAAAAGAGTCGCAAGCCGACTGATGAGGGCAAGAGGGCGCAAACCTTGCGTCCTTTTTGCACCAAAATGGGGAAAATCACCGTTTCTCCTGTTGCTGTTCAGCAACAAAAGCCGCCCTCAGGAACGGTTTACGACGAAAAAGCCTTCTGAGCGCGCGGGAGCCTGACACATAATACGCAGCAGACGTGATGGTGAATGCGTCGCCCATGCACTTGGGCAACCCAAGATTTCCCAATCAGTTGACAAGGAAAGTGTCGATATGAAGATGAAACTGTTTGCAGCTGCAGTCGCCGCCCTGGCCGCTGGTGGTGCCTACGCCCAGTCGAGCGTGACCCTGTACGGCGTGGTCGACGCTGGTATCGAGTACAACAACAACTCCGGCGCAACGGGCGAAAACCTGTTCCGCATGCAGTCGGGCGGCCAGTCGGGCTCGCGTTGGGGCCTGCGTGGCGTGGAAGACCTGGGCGGTGGCCTGAAGGGTCTGTTCGTGCTGGAAAGCGGTTTCGATCTCGACACCGGCCGTTCGGGCCAAGGTGGCCGTCTGTTCGGTCGTGCCGCCTACGTCGGTCTGCAGAACCAGTTCGGCACCCTGACCCTGGGTCGTCAACAGACCCCGTTCTACGACTTCGGTCTGCAGTTCGACCCGATGGCGATCGCTCCGCGTTACTCGATCACCTCGCAAGCTGTCGAGTTCCAATCGCGTGCTGACAACGCCGTCAAGTACGTCGGCAAGTTCGGCGGCCTGACCGCGTCGGCCATGTACTCGTTCCGCGCTGACGGCCAAGAAGTTGCTGGCCGCAACGTGTTCGGCCGCGAAATGGGCGCCATGCTGTCGTACGCAGCTGGCCCGTTCGCGATCGGTGCTGCTTACGACGACCTGCACGTCGGTACCGAAGCTAACCAGGCTCCGGTGATCCGCCGCGCTACCGTTGCCGGTACCTACGCTTTCGGTCCGGCCAAGGCCTTCGTGGGCTACCGTTGGGCGAAGGCTTCGGACGGCGCTGTTCTGCCGGGCGCTGTTGGTGCTGACACCACGACGTCGAACCTGTACTGGGCTGGCCTGGCGTACCAAATGACCCCGGCCTTCTCGGTCACGGGTGCTGCGTACTACCAGGACTTCCGCCGCAGCGGTGCTGATCCGTGGCAATTCGTCCTGACCGGCGACTACGCGCTGTCGAAGCGTACCGACATCTACACGTCGCTGTCGTACACCCTGAACAAGGATGGTTCGGGTCTGGGCGTGTCGGGCTTCAACACCATCGGTGCTACCGCCGCTGCCAGCACGTTCAACGTGGAGCCGGGCAAGGACCAGTTCGGCGCCATCATCGGCGTGCGTCACAAGTTCTAATTTGACGCGGGCAACCGCATCAAGTTAGCTTGATCGAAACGCCGGCATCCTTCGGGATGCCGGCGTTTTGTTTTGTGGTGTCTTAGTCCTTATCGTTGCGCCCGTCGCGATCGCCTCTGCAGAAGTAGTCTGTCAGGCCCCAGCCCGGCGACCTGGCGCGGCACGGGGAAGCAATGGGCAGCTGCGGAATGTCACGCTGAGGCAGCATCACGGAAAGCCCCATTGCCGATGGCTTTGCCCGTGCCGGTCCGGCATATCGGATAAGGCAGGCACCGCGTGAGGCTCGCGTCATCGCGTCGTCGCGCGTCGCGGTTGGAAACGCAAAGCGGCTCTCTGGCAGGACGGGGCGGCGGGATCCTTCACGAGCTCGGCCCGCTGTCGTGCTCTGGTGCAACATGGCCAATTCGCACGCGCCAACGGTACTTGGCTCGTCCTGGTTTACGACGGGTCACCGCCAATAAAAAAGCCCCTTGGCATCACCAAGGGGCTTTTCAGTTCACCGCACGTTCAGAACGTCTTCAATCTTCCTCGTCGTAAGGCAACACGCGCCGCGGTGGAGGAGGGCGCTTGCCGATCGTCACCGTCACCTCGGTCGGCTTGCCACGGCGTACCACCTTCATCTTCACTTCCGTACCCGGCTTGAGCTGCGCGATCGCATTGAGCAGTGCTGTGGTATCCGTGATCGGTTGATCCTGCACGGCAACCAGCACATCGCCCGGCCGCACGCCGGCCTTGTCTGCGGGGCCGCCTTGCACGATCGCGGCGATCAGCGCGCCTTCCTTGGCCTCGAGCCCGAACGATTCGGCGATCTCCGGCGTCATGTCTTGCGGCTCGACGCCGATCCACCCGCGCGTCACCGAGCCGGTCGAGATGATCGACTCCATCACCTGCTTGGCGGTGGACACCGGAATCGCGAAACCGATGCCCAGCGAGCCGCCCGAACGCGAGTAGATGGCCGTATTGATGCCCAGCAGATTACCCTGCGCGTCGACGAGCGCGCCACCCGAGTTGCCCGGGTTGATCGCCGCGTCGGTCTGGATGAAGTTCTCGAAGGTATTGATACCGAGATGGCTGCGGCCCAGCGCGGACACGATACCCATCGTCACGGTCTGGCCGACGCCGAACGGGTTGCCGATCGCCAGCACCACATCGCCGACCTTGACGTTCTCGAGGCGTCCCAGCGTGATGGCCGGCAGATCCTTCAGCGTGATCTTGAGCACCGCGAGATCCGTTTCCGGGTCCGAGCCCACCACCTTGGCGTTGGCCTTGCGGCCGTCGGTCAGCGCGACCTCGATCTCGTCGGCGCCGTCTACCACATGATGGTTGGTTAGAATGTAGCCCTCGGCGCTGACGATCACGCCCGAGCCCAGGCTCGACACCGGCTCCTGCCGCTCGGGCAGCCGGTCACCGAAGAAGAAGCGGAACCACGGATCGTCGGCCTGCGGGTTGCCGCGGCGCGCGCCGTTCTTGCTGGTGAAGATGTTGACCACCGCCGGCATCGCCAGCTGCGCCGCCTCGCTATAGGAGCGTTCCGCGGATGGGCCTGTGACGTTCGGCACCACTTCCTTGAGCGCGACGATTGGCGAACCGGATTGGACCGCGACGCGCCCGCGTTGCAACCATTCCGGTTTCAATGTCGCCACGACAAACCAGATGGCCAGCACAACCGTGACGGCCTGGGCAAAGAACAGCCAGAAGCGGCGCAACATATTGGAGTTTGGGCTGAAAATGAAAACAAAAGAGCTTGAATTGTACTTGAACGACCTGTTGGAAGTCCCCCGCTACAAGGACTATTGCCCGAACGGCCTGCAAGTACAAGGTCGGCCGGAAGTCACCCACATCGTGACGGGAGTGACGGCCAGTGCCGCGCTGCTCGATGCCGCCATCGAAGCCGGTGCCGATGCGATCCTGGTCCATCACGGCTATTTCTGGCGCGGCGAAGACGCTCGCGTCATCGGCCAGAAGCATGGCAGGCTGCGCCGCCTGCTGGTGTCCGATACCAATCTGCTGGCCTATCACCTGCCGCTCGACGGCCATCCCGAACTAGGCAACAACGCGCAGCTGGGGCACGAACTTGGGCTGAATCCGACCGGCCGCTTCGGGGAAGACCAGCTCGGCTGGACCGGCACGTTGCCGCAATCGATGACGCTGCGCATGCTGGCCGACCACATCGCGGGCGTGCTCGGGCGTGAGCCCCTGGCGATCGGCGATCCGGACCAGCCCGTTCGGACAGTGGGCTGGTGCACCGGCGGCGCGCAGGGCTATTTCGGCGCGGCGATCGCCGCCGGAGTCGATGTCTATCTGAGCGGGGAGGTCTCCGAGCAGACCACGCACCTGGCGCGCGAGAGCGGCGTCGGCTATATCGCCGCCGGCCATCACGCGACCGAGCGCTATGGCATTCAGGCGCTCGGCACCCATCTGGCGCAGCAGTTCGGCCTGCGCCATACCTTCATCGACATCCCGAATCCGGTCTGAGCGAGGTGCGAACGCGGTCTGTCCGAAAGGTCCGCCCGCGACGCCGCAACGCCGGGGCGCCGCGGCCCCCGGGGCCTCAGGCCCGCGTCGTCTTCAGGCTGTCGCGGATCTCGCGCAGCAGCTTGATGTCTTCCGGATCTTCGGGCGCCGGTGCCGGCGGCTCGGCGGCGCGCAGGCGATTGATCGCGCGCACCATCATGAAAATGATGAAGGCCAGGATCAGGAAGTTGACCAGGATGGTCAGGAAATTGCCGTAGGCAAATACCGGTACGCCGGCCTTTTTCAAGGCATCCAGCGTCATTGGCGTTCCGGCTGGCGGGTCGGACAACACCAGAAACAGATTCGAAAAGTCGAGTTTGCCGATGATGCGGCCGACCAACGGCATGATCAGGTCATTGACCACGGAATCCACGATTTTTCCGAAAGCTGCGCCGATAATCACGCCGACCGCGAGGTCGACCACGTTCCCGCGCATCGCGAAGGTCTTGAATTCCGACATCATGCTCATGGCTTAACTCCTTGCTGTTGTTCATTTTTCACCACGGACCGCAGCGCAAGACTGCCGCAAGGATGCCGCAAACGCAAGCCTGTCGCGGCATTCGGGCCGATCGGCGGGGCTGCCTTGCACGGTCGCGCGATGACCGAACACCCCCGGGTTACCGCGCTTTCACTGCCCAATGTGCCTAAGGTACAATTTACGGTTGACGCAAAATCTAAATTGACTTCCCCTGGGGTTTGGAATGAATGACCAGCAAAGCGTGAAGAGCGTGGATAAGGGGCGTCGCAACTGGTTGATCGCGACGTCTGTGGCTGGCGGCATCGGAGGAGTGGCGGTTGCGGTGCCGTTTGTCAGTACCTTTGCACCGTCGGAAAAGGCCAAGGCGGCAGGTGCGCCGGTCGAGGCCGACATCAGCGGGCTCAAGCCCGGCGAAATGATGACGGTCGAATGGCGCGGCAAGCCCGTCTGGATTCTGCGTCGCACGGAGGAGATGCTGGCGTCGCTGAAAAAGACCGACGCCGAAGTGGCCGACCCGAACTCGGAAATTCCGTTCACGATGGAAACCCCCGAGTATTGCAAGAACGAAACCCGTTCCCGGCCCGAGCACAAGGACATCCTCGTCGTCGTCGGTATCTGTTCCCATCTCGGTTGCTCCCCGTCCGGCCCGTTCGCGGCCGGCGCCAATCCCACCCTCGGTTCCGACCCCGGTTTCCTTTGCCCGTGCCACGGCTCGACCTTCGACCTGGCAGGCCGCGTCTTCAAGAACAAGCCGGCACCGCAGAACCTTGACGTTCCCCCATACCAGTTCCTCACCGACACCACGATCGTGATCGGCAAAGACGAAAAAGGAGAGGCTTGATCATGGCGGCGGAAAAGCAAGTCAAGACGACCGGCCTGCTGGGCTGGATCGACGCGCGCTTCCCGGCGACGCAGCTGTGGGAAGACCATCTGTCCAAGTACTACGCGCCGAAGAACTTCAACTTCTGGTACTTCTTCGGCTCGCTGGCGCTGCTGGTGCTGGTGATCCAGATCGTCACCGGCATCTTCCTGGTGATGAACTACAAGCCGGACGGCACGCTGAACGCCGCCGGCATCCCGGTGGCCTACGCCAGCGTCGAATTCATCATGCGCGAGGTCCCTTGGGGCTGGTTGATCCGCTACATGCACTCGACCGGCGCCTCGGCGTTCTTCGTGGTCGTCTACCTGCATATGTTCCGCGGGCTGCTGTACGGTTCGTACCGCAAGCCGCGCGAGCTGGTCTGGATCTTCGGCTGCCTGATCTTCCTGACGCTGATGGCCGAGGCCTTCATGGGCTATCTGCTGCCGTGGGGCCAGATGTCGTACTGGGGCGCCCAGGTGATCGTCAACCTGTTCTCGGCGATCCCGGTGATCGGCCAGGACCTGTCGCTGTTCATCCGCGGTGACTACGTGGTCAGCGACGCGACGCTGAACCGCTTCTTCTCGTTCCACGTGATCGCGGTGCCGCTGGTGCTGTTGGGCCTGGTCGTCGCCCACATCATCGCGCTGCACGAGGTGGGCTCGAACAACCCGGATGGCGTCGAGATCAAGGCCAACAAGGACGAAAACGGCGTGCCGCTCGACGGCATCCCGTTCCACCCGTACTACTCGGTGCACGACCTGATGGGCGTGGGCGTGTTCCTGATCATCTTCTCGGCCGTGATCTTCTTCTTCCCGGAGATGGGCGGCTACTTCCTGGAACACAACAACTTCTTCCCTGCTGATCCGCTGAAGACCCCGCCGCACATCGCCCCGGTCTGGTACTTCACGCCGTTCTATTCGATGCTGCGTGCCACCACGGCCAACTTCCTGCCGATCCTGTGGATCTTCTTCGCCGTGCTGCTGGGCATCCTGTTCCTGCGCAGCAAGAGCCTGAAGGTCAAGGGCATCGCCGTGGCGATCGCGGTGCTGCTGGCGCTGGGCTTTTACTTCATCGACGCCAAGTTCTGGGGCGTGGTGATCATGGGCGGTTCGGTGATCATCCTGTTCTTCCTGCCCTGGCTCGACCATTCGCCGGTCAAGTCGATCCGCTACCGTCCGGCTTTCCACAAGACGATCCTGATGGTTTTCGTCGCGTTCTTCCTGATCCTGGGCTACCTCGGCGTGCAGCCGCCGTCGCCGGTTGGCGAGAAGGTGTCGCAGCTCGGTACGCTGCTGTACTTCGCCTTCTTCCTCGCCATGCCGCTGTGGAGCCGCGTCGGCACCTTCCAGCCGGTGCCCGACCGCGTGACGTTCAAGCACCACTAAGCCAGGCCCAAGGACAAGGAACAACGATGAAAAAGCTGCTTTCCATTCTCGCGCTGGCCGGCGCGTGCTTTGCCGGTGCGCCCGCCATGGCTGCCGAAGGGGGCTATCCGCTCGAGCCGGCGCCGGTCAACACCAGCGACCTGTTCTCGCTGCAGCGTGGCGCCAAGCTGTTCGTCAACTACTGCCTGAACTGCCACGGCGCGTCGATGATGCGCTACAACCGCCTGCGCGATATCGGCCTGACCGAAGATCAGATCCGCGAAAACCTGATGTTCACCGCGGACAAGGTCGGTGAAACGATGACCATCGCGATGCAACCGAAGGACGCCAAGGCCTGGTTCGGCGCGGCGCCGCCGGACCTGTCGGTGATCGCCCGCGCCCGCGGCGACGCCTGGCTGTATACGTATCTGCGTACCTTCTACCGCGACGACACCCGCGCGACCGGTTGGAACAACCTGGTATTCCCGAGCGTCGGCATGCCGCACGTGCTGTGGGAGCTGCAGGGCCAGCGCGCCGCCAAGTTCGCCGATGTCGAAGAGCATGGCGAAAAAGTGCACAAGTTCGTCGGTTTCGAACAGCTGACGCCCGGCAGCATGACGCCGCTGCAGTACGATACCGCCGTCGCCGACCTGGTCGCCTATCTGGACTGGATGGCCGAGCCGGCGCAGAACCATCGCCGCCGTCTGGGCGTGTGGGTGCTGCTGTTCCTGGGCATCTTCACCGTGTTCGCCTGGCGCCTGAACGCCGCCTACTGGAAAGACATCAAGTAATTCCGGTAGACCGCCCGAGGGCTAGTGCGGAGTTGCGTATGCGACACCGCCTGGCCCTTTTTCCTTTGTGACGGAATGAAAAGAGACAGGGCATGGACGGGCCGCATGCGCCGCCCGCCAAGCCACCGATCCGGCATTCCGTTACGCTATTTGTAACGAATTTGCTTTCCGATGGTGGGTTCTGACAGAATGTTTGACCCAACTTCGGCCTAGCGCCGCCTCCAAGGAATCCCAACCATGATGGTGTTGTATTCGGGCACCACCTGCCCGTTCTCTCAGCGTTGCCGCTTGGTCCTGTTCGAAAAGGGCATGGACTTCGAAATCCGCGACGTCGACCTGTTCAACAAGCCGGAAGACATCTCGGTGATGAATCCCTACGGCCAGGTGCCCATCCTGGTCGAGCGCGACCTGATCCTGTACGAATCCAACATCATTAACGAGTACATCGACGAGCGCTTCCCGCACCCGCAGCTGATGCCGGCCGACCCGGTCCAGCGCGCCCGCGCCCGCCTGTTCCTGTTCAACTTCGAGAAGGAACTGTTCACCCACGTCTACGTGCTGGAGAACGAAAAGGGCAAGACCGCGGAAAAGAGCCACGAGCGTGCCCGCGGCGCGATCCGCGATCGCCTGACGCAACTGGCGCCGATCTTCGTCAAGAACAAGTACATGCTCGGCGAAGAGTTCTCGATGCTGGACGTCGCCATCGCGCCGCTGCTGTGGCGCCTGGACCACTACGGCATCGAACTGTCGAAGAACGCCGCGCCGCTGCTGAAGTACGCGGAACGGATCTTCAGCCGCCCCGCCTATATCGAAGCGCTGACCCCGTCGGAAAAGGTGATGCGCCGCTAAGCCGGCCCCGGCCCGAGTCCTCTCGGGCCATCGGCGCGACGCCACTGGAAGTCTTATGCCTGAAACCTCGACCAAGCCCTACCTGATCCGCGCCATTTACGAATGGTGCACGGACAACGGCTTCACTCCGTATATCGCCGTGTTCGTCGACGCGAACACCAACGTGCCGCGCGAGTTCGTCAAGAACAACGAGATCGTGCTGAACGTCAGCTTCGACGCGACCAGCGGTCTGGAAATGGGCAACGAGTGGATCAGCTTCAGCGCCCGCTTCGGCGGCGTCTCACGCAAGCTGGACGTGCCGGTCGATAACGTGCTGGCAATCTACGCGCGGGAAAATGGCCAGGGCATGGCCTTCCCGGTCGAGCGCAGCGTGCCGGAAACCCAGGCCGCAACCGAACGCGAACTGAATCCGCCGCCGAAACTGGCCCCGGTCGAAAGCGATGGCGCCGCGCAAGCTGACGGTGCCGACGCCTCGGACGACGACGATCCGAATCCCCCGCCGGTACCGCGGATCGGTACGCGCAAGCCTTCGCTGAAGGTCGTCAAGTAAGCCCCTTCGACCGGTCAGTTCTGACGGGTCAACCATCGCCAAGGCAGGCCGCATGCAGTAGAATCGCGGTCTGCATTCATGCCGGCTTAGCTCATCAGGTAGAGCAGTTGATTTGTAATCATCAGGTGGCGGGTTCGAGTCCTGCAGCCGGCACCATATATAAAAGGGTCACGCAAATAATCGCGTGACCCTTTTTCATTCCCAGCCCCTCAAAACCACAGTCCAAGTACTGCGGTCGTCTTCAACCAGGATCAAGACTCGTCGGAAAATGCACCCCCGCCCGCTGCGCCGCCTGCACGATATGGTCCGCCATCGCCCGCTGCGCCAGTGAGGGATCCCCGGCCGCCAGCGCATCAATAATCGCCGTGTGCTCGTTGAACGTAGCCCGCCGCGCACCGCGCTTGTAGAACGGCAGGCGCTGGCTTTCCTGAATGATCTCCGCGCTGTTGCGCAGGATCTCCGCGATCGCTCGGTTGCCGGAGATCGCGATGATCTGCATGTGGAAATCGAAATCGAGTTGGGCCGCCTGCGTGAAGTCCGACGCTTCGATGCAAGCCTGCATCGCTTCCGCATTGGCTCGCAGCGCATCGATATCGGCCGGCTCCACCACCAGCGCAGCCAGCCGCGCGGTGAAATTCTCCAGCGCGAAGCGCAGTTGGTAGATATCGGTCAGCGAATGCGAGTCGGCGAAGCGCCAGGGGTGGGTGGAAGGCGCGGGGCCTTCCGCCACGTACACGCCCTTGCCGGGGCGCGCCACGATCAGACCCAGTCCCTGCAAGGTGGAGAACGCCTCCCGCAGCGAGGTCCGGCTGATGCCGAGGCGCTCGGAGAGCTCGCGCTGGGAGGGCAGCAGCGAGCCTGCGGGGTAGGTGCCGTCGTTGATCCATTGCTGGATCAGCCGGGCGGCATTGGCGGCGACTGCGGTCGAGTTGAACATGCCTGATGTCTGAACGAGGAAGAGCGCCGAGGCAGCAGCAAGCGAACTGCCGCGCATCGCAGCGGAGGGGCGCCGCTCAGGCAGACGATTGTACCCGAGCGTCGGCGCGCCCCCGCGCGGCGGCGCCTACTTGTTGACCAGCTTCGCGGGCACCGTGTACGTCAGCAGGGCGCCCATCAGCAGCACGCCGGCCAGCACGAACATCGCCAGGTTGGTGCTTTGCGTCGCGTCCTTGATGAGCCCGATCATGTAGGGGCTCAGGAAGCCGGCCAGGTTGGCGAAGGAGTTGATCATCGCGATGCCCGCGGCCGCGCCGGCGCCGGACAGGATCGCGGTCGGCAGGCTCCAGAACAGCGGCGAAGTCGCGAGGCTGCCGCCGGCTGCCAGCGCCAGGGCGGCGAGGGACCATGCCACGTTGTCGCTGAACACGGCGCTCAGCACCAGGCCGGTGGCGCCGCAGCAGAACGGCACGATCAAGTGCCAGCGGCGTTCGCGCATGCGGTCGGAGCTGCGGCTGACGAGAATCATCGAGCAGACCGCGACCGAGAACGGCACGGCGGTCAGCAGGCCGATATGCAGCGCGCTCGATACGCCGGACTGCTTGACCAGCGTCGGCAACCAGAACGTGAGCCCGTACTGGCCCATCACCGTGCAGAAGCAGATGAAGGCCATCTTGACGATGCGCGTATCGGCGAACAGTGCGCGCAGCGTCGGGTGCGCGTCCTTGGCCTGGCGTTCGTTGGCGATGTTGCGCTCGAGCAGCACCTTCTCCGATTCGGTCAGCCACTTGGCGGCGCGGATGTTGTTGTCGAGGTAGAACATCACCGCCACGCCGACCAGCAGCGAGGGGATGGCCTCGAGCAGGAACATCCATTGCCAGCCGCGCAGCCCCGATACGCCCTGCATCGATTCCATGACCCAGCCCGACAGCGGTCCGCCGAAAATGCCCGACACCGGGATCGCACACATGAACAGCGCCACCATCTTCGCGCGGCGGTGCGACGGAAACCAGTAAGTCAAATACAAGATCATGCCGGGATAGAAGCCGGCCTCCGCGGCGCCGAGCAGCAGGCGCAGCACGTAGAACTGCGTCGGCGTGGTGACGAACATCATCGCCGCGGAGATCAGCGCCCAGGTGATCATGATGCGGGAGATGGTCGCCTTGGCGCCGATCCTGTGCATCAGCATGTTGCTCGGCACCTCGAAGAAGAAGTAGCCGATGAAGAAGAGACCCGCACCCAGGCCGTACATCGCTTCGCTGAACTGCAGGTCGGCGAGCATGTGCAACTTGGCGAAGCCGACGTTCACGCGATCGAGGTAGGCGACGACGTAGCACAGCATCAGGAAGGGCAGCAGTCGCCACGCCACCTTGCGGTAGAGCGCGTTCTCTTGCGCGACGGCCGGGATGTCGGCCGCGGACGCCGGCGTAATCGCCGGGCCGGCTTGGTAGGGTGTCATGGCAGGTCTCCTCGTATTTGTTGTGTCGTCCGTTGGATTATCACTGGTATGACCAGTATGATTGATGCGCGCAGGGCGGAACAATAACGCCCCGCGCGAACCCAACAAATCGGCGTTTACCCGCCGATTTCCCGCATTGACACCGACATGCCATATCGTAATACTGGTAAGACCAGTAGGCGAACCCGATTCCGTCCAGCCATGCCCATTCAGACCGCCCCGCTGTCCCTGATCGCACAACCGCTGACCGCAGACGCCTTCGCGCCGTTCGGCGACGTCATCGAGAGCGATGGCCGCACCCCCATCGCCATCAATCGCGGCATGTGTCATCGCTTTCACGACCTTGCCGAGGTCGACGTGTCCTCGAACGACGGACGCCCGCTGATCAATCTGTTCGAATCGCAACCCTATGCGCTGCCGCTGGTACTGACCTCGTTCGAGCGGCACCCGCTCGGCAGCCAGGCGTTCATTCCGCTGGGGGATGCGCGGTTCCTCGTCGTGGTGGCGCCGCCTGGCGACACGGTCGAGCCGCATGCGGTGCGGGCCTTCGTCACCAACGGCCGGCAAGGCGTCAACTATCGCAAGGGCGTGTGGCACCACTCGCTGATCGTGACGGAAGGTGTGGCGCGGTTCATCGTCGTGGACCGCGGCGGGCCCGGGAACAACTGCGACGAACTGGATCTGTCCGGAGGCGCCACGCTGCGGCTGGACTTGCCGAGGACCGAGCGGGAAGGGGCGTCGGGAATGGAAGCCACGTTGTTTTGAGTTGCGGGCCGCCGTAAGCGATGTCCGTCGCTGGCAATCGGCGCGGAAGCATCAGAGGCGGCCAGCGTCCGCCCTCGCGTTAGCGCCAGCGCCTTGCCGTCATGCCGGCCGGCAGTCAAGGTCATGCCGCCCCTGCATGCTCGATATCCCCGATACAGAGGGACGCAATCTGCCATCGGCCCCCCACGATCAGCCATAACTCGAGAAATTCGAACTGGTGGACGATCTTCCCATCCCTCTTCAGGCATGCCGATCCCGTTACCGTGGCCCAACTCTTGTGCTGCTGGATCTCGATGCCGGTTTCCTTGAACTGTGCCTCGCCGGCCCGCTTGTTCGGAAACTTCTTCCGGCTGCGTTCGATGTAGGCAATCTGATTGGCTTTGGAAACCAGTTCGCCATTCGCCTTCAAGAAGAACGTCGGCGCCTCCAGATAGTCGAGCCAGTCCACCTCGCCGTTCAAGCGGGCGTTGACCCAGACCTCCCTGACCTGCGTCAGCGAATACTTGCTACTCATACTGCAGCAAGATATCCAGCTGCTCCGAAACATCCGCCAGCTTGCGTTCCATCACGCGCTTCGCGTCGAGCACGCCCTCGTTGTAGGCATGCGACCTCACCAGCTTGTACAGCTTCTCGGCAAAGGGCACCACTTCCATATTGCCGACCGATACCTGAAGCTCGCTGTCCAATAGATCGCGAACCGCGGAGGAAAATTGGATCAGGTCGAATTTGTCGTTGTGCATGAGATTCCCGGATCGTTGAAATTGGACTGGTCCCATCCTCAGTCTTGCTCCCGGAAATGTAATCCATCTGGCAGCGCCGAAGGCATTGACGAGCCAGGCGGGTCGCCGCCGCTTGACCGCGAGCTCGCTGGTCGGCATCGTCGGCCCGAGCGGCATGGACCGAATATCGTCAAGACCCTGCACGACGCCTTCAGAAACGCGACGCAGGATCCGACATACCTGAGGTCGTTGGAGGCCATCGACCTCGAACCGTCTACGTGAGCAGCGAGCAATATGCGAAGTCCGCCGCCGAGCAGTTCGAGGTCGAAAGTCGGACCGTGCAGCAGCTCGATATCAAGCTGAACTAACGAGGGTTAGGCGGAACCAGCGGCACGACCGAAACCGAGCACGCCGAGCGGCGATGGCCCGGTTTTCCAGGGCCGTCACGGTCGGTATGCGATCATTGGCCGCAACCGCAGAACCCGCTTTCCCCATTAATGCTGTTGAAGTCTCTTTCCAGATTCCGCCGTTCGCAAACCGATCCAGCGCCAGAAGTCGCCATCATCGTCCCCTGCTACAACCAGGCGGGCGTGATCGCCGACACGCTGAAATCGGTGCGGCGCCAGAGCTACCGGCACTGGCGCTGCATCGTGGTCGATGACGGCTCCACCGACGATACCGCGCAGCGCGTGCAGTCCTTCGTGCAGAAGGACCGCCGCTTCACCTATATCCGCAAGCAGAACGGCGGCGTGGCGTCGGCGCGCAATCTCGGTATCCGGCTTACCGGCGGCGAATACATCGTGCCGCTGGACGGAGACGACAAGATCCATCCCGACTACCTGCGCCGCGCGCTAGCGCATTTCCGCAGGCATCCGGACACCGCGCTGGTCTACTGCCAGGTCAAGCGATTCGGCGCGAAGAAGGGGAAATGGCGGCTGCCCGAATACAGCTATCAGCGGCTGCTGTTCGAGAACATGATTCACAACTGCGCGGTCTATCCGCGCGCGTTGTACGAGCGGACCTCGGGCTATTCCGAAGCGATGAAGCACGGCTTCGAGGACTGGGAGTTCTATATCCGTCTGCTGGAGCCCGAGGCCAAGGTGCATCGGATCGATGCGCCGCTGTTCTACTACCGCATCAGCAAGCGTTCACGCACGACGCAGCAGCTGACGGGCGGACATGAGCGCGAGTCATTGGCGACGATCTATCGCAACAACACCGAGGCGTATTCCGACGTCGTGGCCGATCCGATTTCCAGCTTCAAGACGGCACGCCAATTGTTCCTGCCGGACGTCGTGCGTCGCTACAAGCGGCAGCGCACGCGCATGCATCTGGGCTATCTGGCGGTGATTTTGCTGCTGGCGGTGCAGGCGTTCGATTGAACGGCGGGGCTGATGCCCTCCCACGCCGTCGACCCATTCGTTCCCGGGAACTACAGCACCGCACCAAGCCTGCGATCAGTGGTATTACCGAGCGGTAATCTTTTTCCTTGACGATGCGTGGTTCCAATATAAAATTACCGAGCGGTAATATCAGGGGCGCAAGATGGCAACGGAGAAACAAAACTTCCCGAGCGGTAACTCAGCCGCTAGCGGCATCGTGGTTCACAGCTCGGCCGAACTCGGCGCCGCCATCCGCCAGCGGCGCGAGCAACTCGAACTGAAGCAAACCGATCTCGCCGGTCTCGGCGGTACCGGCAACCGCTTTGTCGTCGAACTCGAGCGGGGCAAGCCGACGGTCCAGCTGCAGAAGGTTCTCGACATCATGGACTTGCTCGGGCTGGAAGTGGTCGTGAAACCGAAGACCAGCGGAGGCTTGTGATGGCCCGGCCCGAACGGCTCAGCGTCCTGTGGGGCGATGAAGTGGTCGGCACCATCCACGATACCGCGCCATTGGCCTTCGCCTATTCGCCCGCATGGCTCGCCAGGGAGGACCGCTTCCCGGTCGCCGCCATTCCGCTGATGCCGGGATTGCAGGACGCCGAGGTCGTGCAGGCCTTCTTCGAGAACCTGCTGCCCGAGGGGGAATTGCGCGACTATCTCGCGCAGCAGAAGAAGGCGTCCACCTTGTTTTCGATGCTCCTGGAGGTGGCGGGGGACACGGCTGGGGCCTTCGTCATCGTGCCGGAAGGCGAAACGCCGAAGCCCGCCACGTACCAGGCGACCTCATGGCAGGCGCTGGGCGCGGCGCTGAGCAAGCCGTCTGCGGCCGCCGTCGACCTGAAGGGTGCCCGCGCGCGGATCTCGCTCGCGGGCGCACAGGACAAGACGAGCCTGGCGATCTTCGACGATGGCGTCCCGCGTCTTCCTCGCGGCGTCGCGCCGTCCACGCATATCCTGAAGCCGGACATCAAGCGCCTCGCCAAGGTATGGCAGTCGGCCGCGAACGAAACCATCGTGATGCGCGTTGCCGCGGAGTGTGGTTTGCCTGCCGCCGAGGTTTTCTATGAACCGATGACGCGAGCATGCGTCGTGCGGCGCTTCGACAGGTACCAGCGGCCGGATGGAACGTTGGGACGGCTGGTCCAGTACGATCTGTGCCAGTTGGCCGGCACCGTGTCCGACCGCAAGTACGAAAAGGAGGGCGGCCCTGGCATCGCCGCCTGTGCCGCTCTGATCCGGCAATGCAGCGTCCAGCCCGCGGTAGACCTGCGCCACTTCCTGAACTGGATCTTCTTCAACCTCTACGTCGGCAACAACGACAGCCACGCAAAGAACCTGTCGTTGTACGTGCTGCCTGGGCAGGGCGTGAGGCTGACCCCCTTCTACGATCTGATGTGCACCCGCTTGTATGCCGGGCTGTCAGGGGAGTTCGCGTTCTCGATCGGGGGAGAAAACCGGCCGGGCGAGATTGCGCGCCGGCACGTGGTGGCGATGGCCGAAACCCTTGGCATGCAGCCGCGCTTCGTATTGGGCCAGGCGGCGGAACTGGCGCAACGGATCCCGGGCGCAGTGGCGCGCGCGGTGGAGCACACCTTGCCGTCGTTGCCGCATGGCGCGCGAGATCTCGCGGACCGCCTCGGCCGGTTCATTCAGTCCACGACGCGCAAGGTCTCCGCCCGCATCGCGGCCTGAACCCGCCATCGCTCAATGATGGTGATGATGGTGATGCGCCCAGTGAATATCGTTCGACTCCACGAACGACGCCACCGCGTCCTTGTCCCCGGTGGCGTGGCGCATCATCTCGCCGCACTTGCAGAAGCCCTGGTATGGCGTGATATGCGAGCAGGCCGATACCTTCTGCAGGTACAGGGTCACGGGCTTGTTGCACTTCTTGCACTTGAAGGTCAGCGTGCGGGCGGGTTTGGGGCTCATGGTGGTACTCGGTCGGCAGGAATTTGCCCGAAGGCGAAGGGCACGATGATACCGCGCCCGCGGGCGGCGCCTTGGCCAGCGCTTCGGTCGGTACATCGGCCGGTACGCCGGCCGGCGCGTGGGCCCGTGCAGCGGTCGCCGTGTCGGCCAGCGGGCAGTGCATGGGCTGGTCCAGGAGCAGTGCATGGACCCGTGCATGGGCCAGCGCATCCGCCACCCCGTCCGTCCGCCGCCCCCGGTTTGCTACACTGCGCCATCCCCCTCCAACACAGTCATTTCACTGGGTAAGCCGCATGGCACAGTACGTCTATACGATGAATCGCGTGGGCAAGATCGTTCCGCCCAAGCGTCAGATCCTGAAGGATATTTCGCTGTCCTTTTTCCCCGGCGCCAAGATCGGCGTGCTCGGCCTGAACGGTTCGGGCAAATCGACGCTGCTCAGGATCATGGCCGGCGTCGACAAGGACATCGAGGGCGAAGCGATCCCGATGCCGAATCTGAACATCGGCTATCTGCCGCAGGAGCCGCAGCTCGATCCCGAGCAGACCGTGCGTGAAGCAGTCGAGGGCGGTCTGGGCGAGGTGTTCGAGGCGCGCAAGAAGCTCGAGGAAATCTACGCGGCCTACGCCGAGCCGGATGCCGACTTCGACCAGCTGGCCGCCGATCAGGCCAAGTACGAGGCAATCCTGGCCGCCAGCGACGGCAACAATGCCGAGCAGCAGCTGGAAGTTGCGGCCGACGCGCTGCGGCTGCCGCCGTGGGACGCCAAGGTCGGCCATCTGTCCGGCGGCGAGAAGCGCCGCGTCGCGCTGTGCCGGCTGCTGCTGTCGCGTCCCGACATGCTGCTGCTGGACGAGCCGACCAACCACCTGGACGCCGAATCGGTCGAATGGCTGGAGCAGTTCCTGACCCGCTTCCCGGGCACGGTGGTCGCGGTGACCCATGATCGCTACTTCCTCGACAACGCGGCCGAGTGGATCCTGGAGCTGGACCGCGGCCACGGCATTCCCTGGAAGGGCAACTACAGCTCGTGGCTGGACCAGAAGGAAAACCGGCTGAAGCAGGAAGAGTCCAGCGAGTCGGCGCGGCAGAAGGCGCTGAAGAAGGAGCTGGAATGGGTCCGCCAGAATCCGAAGGGCCGGCAGGCCAAGTCGAAGGCGCGTCTGGCGCGTTTCGACGAGCTGAATAGCCAGGAATACCAGAAGCGCAACGAAACCCAGGAGATCTTCATTCCGGTCGGCGAGCGGCTCGGCAATGAGGTGATCGAGTTCGAGAACGTATCGAAGGCCTACGGCGATCGGCTGCTGATCGACAACCTGAGCTTCAAGGTGCCGCCGGGCGCAATCGTCGGCGTGATCGGTCCGAATGGCGCCGGTAAATCGACGCTGTTCCGCATGCTGACCGGCAAGGAGCAGCCGGACAGCGGCACGATCAAGATCGGGCCGACCGTCAAGCTCGCCTATGTCGACCAGAGCCGCGACGCGCTCGACGGCAGCAAGACGGTGTTCGAGGAAATCTCCGGCGGCGCGGATGTGCTGACCGTGGGCCGCTACGAGACGCCCTCGCGCGCCTATATCGGCCGCTTCAACTTCAAGGGCTCGGACCAGCAGAAGCACGTCGGCACGCTGTCGGGTGGCGAACGCGGGCGCCTGCATCTGGCCAAGACGCTGATCGCCGGCGGCAATGTGCTGCTGCTCGACGAACCGTCCAACGACCTCGACGTCGAAACGCTGCGCGCGCTGGAAGACGCGCTGCTGGAGTTTGCCGGCTGCGTGATGGTCATCTCGCACGATCGCTGGTTCCTGGACCGGATCGCGACGCATATCCTGGCCTTCGAAGGCGACTCGCACGTCGAGTTCTTCGCCGGCAACTATCAGGAGTACGAGGCCGACAAGAAGCGCCGCCTGGGCGAGGAAGCCGCCAAGCCCAAGCGCATCCGCTACAAGCCGATCGCCCGCTGAAGGCGAAGCGCTTTCCCTCTCCCCCGGCCCCTCTCCCGCCTCGCGGGAGAGGGGAGAAAACCGGCGAAACTACCCCGAAACTTCCCCAGAACTTCCCCATTAGGCCGGCCACTGAAACGGCGCCGGCCGCTTCTCCAGAAACGCCTCGACCGCATCGCGATGGTGCCCGGTGCCCATCGCCAGCGCCTGTGCATTGGCCTCCAGCTCCAGTGCGGTCGCAAGATCTCCATCCGCGGCCACCGCCCGCTTGACTAGGCTGACCGCCATCGGCGAGGCCCCGACAAAGCTGCGCGCGATCGCATGGGCGCGCTGCGCCAGCGCTTCCGGCGGATGAATCTCCATCGCGATTCCCAGCCGCAGCGCTTCCTCGGCCCCGACCTCGCGCGCCGACAGCATCAGTTCCCTGGCGCGCTGCACGCCGACCACGCGCGGCAGCGTGTGGAAGATCCCGCAATCGGGCACCAGGCCGACCTTCAGGAAGGACACGCAGAAGCGCGCCCGCGGCGTGGCGATCAAAAAGTCCGCCGTCAGCGCCAGGCCGAAGCCCGCGCCGAAGGCCGCGCCATCGACCGCCGCAATGACGGGCTTGTCTAGGCCGATCAGGTCGCGCAGCCATCGATGCAGGTCGCCGAGCCGCTCGCGCCAGCCCTGGTTGTCCAGACCGGCGCTCGCGATATTGCGCAGGTCGCCGCCCGAGCAGAAGTGCCCGTCGGCGCCGGTCAGCACCAGCGCGCGGATGCCGCGGTCGGTCGCGACCACGCGCACTGCTTCGGCGATTTCCTCGCGCATCGCGGGCCCGAGCGCATTGCGCGTCTTCGGATCCTTCAGCGTCAGCGTGGCGACGCCGTCCCGCATCTCGAAGTCGATTCGTTCCATCGGAATTCCTCTCGCTGATGAGTTCGCGGCGCCGACGATCAGCGCCCGCCAACCGCCACCGCGCCGCGGTATCGCTGCCGCAATTCGTTCTTCAGCACCTTGCCGGCCGCCGACAGCGGCAGCCCATCGACATAGGCGAAACTGCGCGGGCACTTGTAGCCCGCCAGCCGTTCGCGGCACCACTGCGTCAGCTCGGCCGACAGCGCGGCGTCGTCCTGTGGCTCGCCTCCCTCCACGACCACCACCGCATGCACGCGCTCGCCCCAGCGCGCGTCCGGCACGCCGATGACCGCGGCCTGCGCCACGCGCGGATGGCTGCGCAGCGCGGTCTCGACTTCGCCCGAGTACACGTTCTCGCCGCCGGAAATGATCATGTCCTTGAGCCGGTCGGCGATGAACAGATGGCCATCCTCGTCCATCCAGCCGCCGTCGCCCGTATGCAGCCAGCCATCGCGCAGCGCCTGCGCGGTCGCATCCGGCTGGTTCCAGTAGCCGCGCATCACCATCGGCCCGCGCACGACGATCTCGCCGACGGTGCCGCGCGGCACTTCTTCGCCTTGCGGATCGACCACGCGGATCTCGGCGCCGAGCCCGGCGCGTCCCACTGAATGCCGGTGGCGTTCGGCGCCCATGCCCGGACGATGATTGGCTGGCGGATTGATGCAGACCGCGGCGGCGGTCTCCGTCATGCCATAGGCCTGGAAGAACTCCGCGTCGGGCCACGCCTGCAGTGCGCGCGCCAGCAGGTCCGGCGGCATCGGCGCGGCGCCGAAGGCAATGCGGTTCAAGCTCTGCAGCCGCGCCGCGTCGAAGCCGGGATGATCGAGCAGCGACTGCAGCATGGTCGGCACCACGATGATGTCGGAGATCCGATGTGTCTCGATGGCGGACAGCACGATGTCGGCGCGAAACTGCGGCAGCGTCACGCAGCTGCCCCCGGCGATCAGCTGCCCGATCAGCCGGCCCAAACCGGCGACATGGAACAGCGGGGCAACCAGCAGCGATACGCTGTCCGGCGCATTGTTCAGTTCCGCGGCGCGCGAGATCGACGCGGCCCAGAAGTTGGCGTGCGACAGCATCACCCCCTTGGCGCGACCGGTGGTGCCGCCGGTGTAGAGGATCGCGGCCAGCGCATCGCCGCCGGTGCGCGTATCGTCGAGCGATTCCGCGCCGGCCGCCGCCGCGGCGTCGGCATCGGCCAGGAAGGTGTCGATCGGCACCACCGTGGCGAGGTCGTCGAGTTCCTCCGCCATCGCGGTCAGCTGGCGATCGGGCAGCAGCAGCCGCGCGCCGCAGTCGCCGATCGCATGGCGCAGCTCGGGCACGCTCCAGCGCGTATTGAGCGGACACGCCACCGCGCCGCGCCACCAGCAGGCCAGCAGCATCGCGATCAGGCCGTCGCCGTTCTGCGCGAGCAGCGCGACGCGGTCGCCGGGTCCCACGCCGTGACGCTTCAGCGCCGCGGCGGCACGCGCCACCCGCGCACCCAGTTCAGCGAAATCGGTGGTACGCGTGTGGCCGTCGGCCACGTGGCAAAGCGCAATCTTGGCGGGATGGCGCTGTATCGCGCGGTGCAGTCCCTGGGTCAGGTACATCGCGTGGGTCTCCGAAGCGGAAAACGGATCAGGCTTGCTGAAGCGGCTTGTCGAGGCGGCCGGCGTTGGCTTCGCCCAGAGCCGGCGCATCCACGGCCTCGGCTCCTGTCTCCACCGCACGGCACTGCTCCGCCTGAATCTCCCGCCAGAGCACCTTGCCCGTACCGGACTTCGGCAGCGCACTGCGGAACTCCACGGCCCGCGGCGCCTTGTACGCCGCCATCCGCTCCCGGCACCACGCGATCAGCTCGGCCGGCTCCAGCGTCGTGCCGGGCTTGAGGACGACGACCGCCTTCACCGATTCGCCCTGCCGCCTGTCGGGCACCGCGACGATGCAGGCTTCGTGGATCGCGGGATGCTGGTACAGCATGGTCTCGACCTCGGCGGGCCAGACCTTGTAGCCGCTGACGTTGATCATCCGTTTGAGCCGGTCGCGCATGAAGAAGTAGCCTTCCTCGTCGACGCTTGCCAGGTCGCCGGTGCGGAAGAAGCGCTTGCCGTCGCGCTCGAAGAACGACTCGCGGTTCGCGGCCTCGTCGTTCCAGTAGCCGAGCATCAGCTGGTCGCCGCTGGTCACCAGTTCGCCGACCTCGCCGGGTGGCAGCGGCGCCAGCGTGGCCGGGTCGACGATGCGCGAGTCGACGCCGAAGGCCGGAATGCCGAGGCACTGCCGCTTCGGTCGGTGCAGCGGATTGCAATGCAGGAACGAGGCGGTCTCCGTCATGCCATAGCCCTCGATATAGCCAAGGTCGAAGCGCGACTTCAGCATCGCGGCCACCGCCTCCGGCATCGCGGCGCCGCCGCCGTTCAGCAGCGTCAGGCTGGACAGGTCGCGCGCGCTCGCTTCCGGGTGCGCGAAGAAGTCGATCAGCATCGCCGGCGGCGCGCCCCAGGTCGTCACGCGATGGCGTTCGATCAGGCGGGCCGCGGTGGCGGCGTCCCAGCGCGGCAGCATCACCACCGTCGCGCCGATCGCGATCGGCATCAGCATCGCGTTCTGCATGCCGAGCAGATGGAACAGCGGCGCCACGCCCATCACCACCGCTTCCGCATGCAGGCCGCGCCAGAGCACCGCGGAGAAGGTCGACGCCAGCAGCGTGCGGTGCGTATGCATGCAGCCCTTTGGTTGGCCGGTGGTGCCGGAGGTGTAGGGCAGCACGCAGAGGTCGTCCGGGCTGGCCTGCACATCCGGCGCGGGCAGCGCGGCCGCCAGCGCATCGGCCCAGTACGTCAGGCGCGCATCGTCCAGCGCCGCGCGCGGGGCGCGCACCCAGTCGGGCACGTCGAGATCGGTATCGGCGTCGATCGCGTCGGCATAGTTGTGCACCACCACATGCCGCAGCCGATCGCCCGCCAGCGCGGGCCGCAGCGCCGGCAGCAGTTCCTGCGCGACCAGCGCGACCTGCGCGCCGCTGTCGCGCAGATAGTGATCCAGCTCGTTGGCGGTGCACATCGCATTGACCGGCACCACCACCGCGCCGCAGCGCACGATCGCGTGGAAGGCGACGACGAACTGCGGGCAGTTCTGGCTCATCAGCAGCACGCGCTCGCCCGGCCGCACACCGGCTTGGCGATGCAGATGGCCGGCCAGCGCCTCGGTCTGGCGGCGCAGTTCGGCATAGCTCAGGTCACGGCCGTAGAAGACGATCGCGGGCTTGTCGGGATAGCGGTCGGCCTGCACCGACAGGTTGTGGCACAGCGTGACGCGCGGCACGCGGATGCGATGCGGCAGCCCGCGCGGCCAACTGCCGAACCACGCGGCCTGCTCCGATGGGCTGGATGGCACTGCTTCGGATGTCATTGCCTGCTGGTCTCCTGTGGTTGGTCAGGCGGCCGCTCCGCGGCGACGCGCCGTTCGCCCCGATACCCCCGTACGCCGATACGCCGATACGCCGATGCGCCGATACGCCGATGCGCAGATGCGCCGATACGCCGATGCCTCAGTCGTCCATCGCCCGCGCCACGATTTCCTTCATCACCTCGTTGGCGCCGCCGTAGATGCGGCCCACGCGCGCATCGGTGTACATCCGTGCGATCGGGTATTCGTTCATATAGCCGTAGCCGCCATGCAGCTGCAGGCATTCGTCGATGACCTGGCACAACGTCTGCGTGCTCCACCACTTGGCCATCGCGGCGGTCGGCACGTCGAGCTCGCCGCGCTGCAGCCGGCCGATGCAGTCGTCGACGAAGCTGCGCGCGATGGTGGCATGGGTCTGGCACTCGGCGAGCTTGAAGCGCGTGTTCTGCATCGCCATCAGCGGCTCGCCGAACACGTGGCGCTGCGTCACATAGGCGAGCGTGTCGTCGACCGCCCGCTGCATCGTGGCCGCGGCGCCGATCGCGATCAGCAGCCGCTCGCGCGGCAGCTGCTGCATCAGCTGCCGGAAGCCGCGGCCTTCCTCGTTGCCGAGCAGGTTCTCGGCCGGCACCATCACGCCGTCGAAGAACAACTCGACGGTGTCCTGCCCGCGCTGCCCGATCTTGTCGAGCAGGCGCCCGCGCTGGAAGCCCGGCAGGTCGCGCGTTTCGATCATCAGCAGCGACACGCCGCTGGCGCGCGCCTCGGGATCGGTCTTGACCGCCAGGCAGATCAGGTCCGCGTGCCAGCCGTTGGTGATGAAGGTCTTGGCGCCGTTGACCAGATAGTGCCGGCCATCGCTGCCGAGGATTGCGGTGGTCTTGATCCGCTGCAGGTCGGTGCCCGCACCCGGCTCGGTCATGCCGATCGCCGCAACCATCTCGCCGCGCGCCATTGCCGGCAGCCAGCGCTGCTTCTGCGCCTCGCTGCCGTAGGCGAGCAGATAGTGCGCGACGATGCCGCTGTGCACGTTGATGCTGAAGCTGGTGACCAGCGCGCGCTGCTGCTCCTCGCAGATCACCGCTTCGTGCAGGAAGCTGCCGCCGCCTCCGCCGTAGGCCTCGGGAATGCCCGAACACAGCAGGCCGAGCTCGCCCGCGCGGCGCCAGATCTCGCGGTCGCAATGCTTCTGCTCGACCCACGCGGGCTGGCGCGGCACGCATTCGCTCTCGAAGAAGCGCCGCGCGGTATCGCGCAGCAGCTCCAGTTCGCTGTTCATCCACGGACGGGATGCATGCTGGATCGTCATGGCGCGGTTCCGGTGCGAATTACGGGCGCCCGCCGCCGCAGACCAGCACCTGGCCGCTGACGTAGTTGGACTCGGGGATGCAGAACAGGTAGACCGCGCCGGCCGCTTCCTCGGGCGTGCCGCCGCGTCCCAGCGGAATCAGCGCCTCGGCGTTCTTCAGGATCTGCGGATTGACGCCGACCTTGATCTTGCGCCCCGCGATGTCGATGCTGGCGTCGGCCTGCGCATCGGCCTCGGTCAGCCGCGTCTTGATCAGGCCGAACGCGATGCTGTTGACGTTGACCTTGTAGCGGCCCCATTCCTTGGCCATCGCGCGCGTCAGGCCGTTGATGCCGGCCTTGGCGGCGGCGTAGTTGGCCTGCCCCGCGTTGCCGTAGACACCGGACGTCGACGAGATATTGACGACCTTGCGGAACACCGGCGTGCCGCGCTCGGCCTCCTGCCTGGCGGCCTCGCGAATGAAGCCCGACGCGGCGCGCAGGATGCGGAAGGGCGCGGTCAGGTGCACCGCCAGGATGTCCTCCCACTGCTCGTCGCTCATCTTCTGGATCACGTTGTCCCAGGTATAGCCGGCGTTGTTGACGATGATGTCGAGGCCGCCGAACTGCTCGAGCGCGGTATTGACGAAGCGGTCCGCAAAGCCCGCGTCGGTCACGCTGCCGACGCAGGCCGCCGCCTTGCCGCCGCTCGCGCGGATCGTCTCCACCACGTCCAGCGCGGGCGCCTCGTCCAGGTCGTTGACCACCACGCGAGCGCCTTCCGACGCGAGCTTCAGCGCGATCTCGCGGCCGATGCCCCGTCCCGAGCCCGATACCAGTGCCACCTTGTCCTGCAGCTTGTTCATGCGTCTGCTCCTGGCTGTATCTGTGTTATCCGTGCTATTCCGCCCCGGCCGACTGTCGTCAGGGCAGCGCCACCACCGCGTCGCCGGCCACCTTGACCTCGCCGTTCTGGTCCACGGTGCTCAGTTCGATCCGCACGCGCTTCTCGCCGTGCGCCTCCATCTTCTCGACCACGGTGCCGCGGCAGGTCAGCCGGTCGCCCACCTGCGTGATGGCGACGAAGCGCACGCCGAAGTCGCGCAGCGCCTGCTGTGGAACCCAGTTGGTCAGCAGCCTGCCGAGATAGGCCATCGACAGCATGCCGTGCGCGAACACGTCGGGCTGGCCCGCGGCGTGCGCAAAATCGGTGTCGACGTGGATCGGGTTGTGGTCGCCCGAGGCACCGCAATAGAGCGCCAGCGTCAGCCGCGACACCGGTTCGGTCTCGAAGGCGGGCAGGGCATCGCCCACCTGCAGGGCGTCGTAGCGCAGCGTTGGCATCGGTCGGGCTCCCTTATCCATGGCGCATCACCGTGACCGTGCGCAGGTCGGCGACATGCGTCCCGTGCTGGTTGCTGACGCGCGTGCGGCGGACGACGAATTCGAGCGCGCCGCCCTTCTTGTCGTAGATGTCCTCGATGCATTGCTCGAAGGTCAGCCGGTCGCCCGCATAGGTCATCGCGTGATAGGTAAAGCGCTGTTCGCCGTGCAGCAGCCGGCGATAGTCCAGGCCCAGCAGTTCGCGGATCGCGGCCGGGTTGGGCGCGTCCATCTCCAGGCAGAACAGGAAGGTGGGCGGCACCGGCAGCCCCGGGTGGCCGGCATCGTGGGCGGCGGCCTCGTCGGTGTAGACGGGATCGTGCTGGCCGGTGGCCTTGGCGAACAGGCGCAGCCGGCCCGCCTCCACCGGCACGGTGAAGGGTGCCATCCGGTGCCCGATGTATTGGCGATCGATCATGGTTCAGGCCGCCTGATAGAGCGTCACCACGCAGGCGCCGCCAAGTCCGAGGTTGTGCTGCAGCGCGAGCCGCGCGCCGTCGACCTGGCGCTGGTCGGCCTGGCCGCGCAGCTGCCAGGTCAGTTCCGCGCACTGCGCGAGGCCGGTGGCACCGAGCGGATGGCCCTTCGACAGCAGGCCGCCGGACGGGTTGGTCACCACGCGGCCGCCGTAGGTGTTGTTGCCCTCGAGAATGAATTTCTCCGCGGTGCCCTCGGGGGTCAGGCCGAGCGCCTCGTAGGTGATCAGCTCGTTCGCGGTGAAGCAGTCATGCAGTTCGACCACGTCGATGTCTTCAGGGCCGATGCCGGCCATCTCGTAGACCTGCGCGGCGGCGGCACGGCTCATGTCGTAGCCGACCAGCTGGCGCATGTCGCGCTGGGCGAAGGTGCTCGGCGTATCGGTGGTCATCGCCTGCGCGGCGATGGTGACGCGCATGTCGAGCCCGTGGCGGCGGGCAAAGTCTTCGGAACACAGGATCGCCGCCGCGGCGCCGCACGTTGGCGGGCAGCATTGCAACCGCGTCAGCGGCTCGAACACCATCGGCGCGGCCATCACCTCGTCGAGCGTCACGGTGTCGCGGAAGACCGCCAGCGGATTGCGCGCGGCGTGCTGGCGCGCCTTGACCGAGATGCGGGCGAAGGTGTCGGGGCGGATGCCGTGCTGCCTGATGTAGTCGCGTCCCGCGCCGCCGAAGAACTGCGCGGCCCGCGGGGCGTTCGCATCAATGCCCTGCAGCTCGCCCATGGTCTCGGCGAAGCGCGCCATCGGCGAGGGGCGGTCGTCATAGGCGCCCTTGAGCGCGCCGGGCACCATCTGCTCGAAGCCGAGCGCAATCGCACATTCGACCGCGCCGCTCTGCACCGCCTGGCGCGCCAGGAACAGCGCGCTCGATCCGCTCGAGCAGTTGTTGTTCAGGTTGAAGACCGGGATGCCGGTCAGGCCGACGCGGTAGATCGCCGCCTGACCCGCGGTCGAATCGCCGTAGACGTAGCTGACGTAGGCCTGCTGCACCGCGTCGTACGGCACGCCGGCATCGTCGAGCGCCAGGCGCGCAGCCTGCTCGCCCATGACCATATAGGGCTCGCTCTTGCCCGGCTTGCTGAAGGGAATCATGCCGACACCGGCGACATGGACTTTGCGTGTCATGGTCTGGTCCTCGTTGTTTGCCTGCTGCGTGGTCCCACTGTGCCGCTCCCGCCGCGATGCGCCAATGGCCCGCGCAACCAAAGCGCCTGGCCGAAACGATCAGCGCCGCCTGCGTTTGCCGCGTGCCTGGCTGCAGCGCATTGCCTGTTATTGCAGCTTGACGCCGATCTGGCTCAGGAACACCTTCTCGCGCGCGAACTGGTCGATCGCGTACTGCCGATACTCGGCGCTGCTCATGTACATGTCGACCTGGTCGTAGTCCGCCAGCATGCGCTGGTAGTCGGGGTCGCGCATCGCCTTGCGCAGCGCGTCGTGCAGGGTCTTGAGCACGGCCGGTTCCATGCCCTTGGGCGCGACGATGCCCACCGGCGAATTGACCGTGATGTCGTAGCCCAACTCCTTCAGCGTCGGTACATTGGGGCGGCGCGGCAGCCGCGTGTTGCCCAGCGTCGCGAGCAGCCGGGCCTTGCCGCCATCGACCAGCGCGCCCCAACCGGGGTCCGAGATCACGTCGAGATGGCCGCCGAGCAGCGCGGTGGTTTCCTCGGCCATGCCCTTGAAGGGAATGAAGTTGAACTTGACCCCGGCCGCAAGCGCGAGCCGTTCCATCGCCACGTGGCCGCCGCTGCCGATGCCGGTGGAGCCGTAGCTGATCTGGCCGGGCCGCGCCTTGGCGTCGGCGAACAGGTCCTGCAGCGTCTTCCACGGCGCGTCCGCGCGTACCACCAGGCCGTTGGTGTAGCCGGTCAGGCAGATCACATAGGTGAAGTCGCTGAGTGGATCGAAATTGACCTTCTGCAGATGCGGCAGGCGGAACAGCGTGGCAGGGGCCACCGAGAACGTATAGCCGTCGGGCGCCGCACTGCGCGCCATCGCGGCCGGGCCCATGGTGCCGGCGACGCCGGGCTGGTTGACCACCACCACCTGCTGCCCCATTTCCCTGGACAGCGCGTGCGCCAGCGCACGCATCTGCACGTCGGTGGCGCCGCCCGGCGGGAACGGCATGATCATCGTCAGCGTGCGGGAGGGATAGCTGTCGGACTTGGCCAGCGCCACGGCGGGCCACGGTGACCAGGCGCCCAGCGCGCCGCCGGCCAGGGCCCACAGTGCGCGCCGGCGCGACTTCGATGTGTCTGCCATGTCTGTCTCCTGTTCTGTGTCCGCTGGTCGACGGTCCTGCCGCCACGGTGACCACAGTCTAGGAAGGCAGCGCGCACCGATACATGGCCGAAGCGCTGAATCGCATTGGCATGAACGATCAAGCCGGAGCGCGTGCGAACGCAGCGCGGCGCGCAGGTCCTTGCGGCTACGGGGAAACCCGCAGAGCAAGCGCCGATGCGCGAAGGCGGCTCAGTGCTCGCGCAGATGCGCCTGGCGATATTGGCCGGGCGCGACCCCGGTCCAGTGCTTGAAGGCGCGGTGGAAGGTGCTGGCCTCGGAGAAGCCCAGCAGGCTGGCGATCTCGGGCAGCGTCAGCTCGGGGCGCGCCAGGTATTCGATCGCGGCGTCGCGGCGCAGGTCGTCCTTGATGCCGCGAAAGCCCTGGCCTTCCTCGCGCAGCCGGCGGCGCAACGTCTGCGGCGTCATCGCCAGCTGCTCGCCGACGTCCTCGAGCGTGGGCAGCTCGCCGGTCAGGTTGCGGCGCAGGATGCGGCGGATGCGTTCGGTGATGCTGGTCTGGTCGCGGTACTTGATCAGCAGGCTGGCCGGCGCGTGCCGCAGGAATTCGCGCAGGCTGGCCTCGTTCTGCACCACCGGCAGATCGAGCCAGCGCGACTCGAAGCGCCAGCCGGTGTAGTCGTGGCCGTAGGACGCCGGCGCCTGGAACAGCAGCGCGGCGTCGGGGCTGGGGCCCAGCTCCGAATCGGGGTAGTCGACGCCGATCAGCGGCACGCGGCGCGCCGCCAGCCAGCAGGCCAGGCCGTAGCCGAGAAACGCGAAGGCACGGGCCGCGTAGGCCAGGCGCGCATCGTAGGGGACGCGCGGCGACAGCGACAGCATCGCGATCTCGCCATGGCGGCGCAGCCGCGGCACGAAGTCGTCGATCAGCAGCCGGTAGTAGCGCAGCCCCGCCTGCATCGCCTCGCCCAGCGTGCGCGTGCGGACCAGCATCTGGCAGCACTGCGCAAAGCTGCCCAGCGGCAGCGGCCGGCTGCACAGGCCCCACATCTCGTCGCGCATCGCGCGCCGCATCGCGAACGCCAGCGCCGCGTACTGGCCCTGCGTGACGCGCGCCACCGGCGAATCGAGCAGCGCCGGCGCGATGCCGGCCCGGCGCAGCAGCGCGGCGATGTCGGCGCCGCGATGGCGCGCGCCCAGCAGCGTCTGCTGGACCTGCTGGATGGCGATCGTGTGGTGGGTGAAACTGGCAGTGTTCATGGGACCGGACCGGAGACCATGGATGCTGCTGGCTCGCACGGGGACTGCGTTCGAAGGAGGGCCGCGGCGGCCGCATGCCGCGGCAAGGCTCTGCCGCCGCGCGCGGCACGCAGGACCGCAGGCGCGGCGGGGTGCGGCGATTATAGACCGGCGTCGGATGGGGTCGGCCGGCGCTCGGGGCTTGCTCTGGCCATGCTCTGGCCGCGCTGCGCCCGCGAGCTCAGCGCTTGCCCTGGCCTTGCCCAGACATTGGTCATGCCGCTTCACGCGGTGCTCAAGCCGTGCCCAGGCCGCGCTCGTTTCCCCGCTACGCCGTTGGCCGCCGCAGCCGTATCCGCGTGATCTCCGACGGCGCGCCGAAGCGCTTGGGCGGTCCCCAGTAGCCGGTGCCGCGGCTGACATAGACCCACATGTTCCGGTGGCGGTGCAGCCCGGCGACATAGGGCTGCTGCATCGGCACGAACAGGTTCCACGGCAGGAACTGCCCGCCATGCGTATGCCCCGACAACTGCAGGTCGAAGCCGGCCTCGGCCGCCGCGATCGCGCTGCGCGGCTGATGGGCCAGCAGCACGCGCACCGCCGCATCGGCCGGCGCGCCCGCCAGCGCCGCCTTGGGATCGCTGCGATGCGCGGGATCGAAATGCCCGGCGCTGAAGTCGGTGACGCCGGCCAGCACCAGCCTGGCGCCGTCGCGTTCGATCGCCACGTGTTCGTTCAGCAGGACGCGCAGCCCCAGCCGCCGCAGCTCGTCGATCCACGCGTGCGCGCCGGCGTAGTACTCGTGGTTGCCGGTGACGACATAGACCCCATGCGGGGCGCGCAGCGAGCCCAGCGGCGCCGTGTGGTCCCTCAACTCCGGCACCTTGCCGTCGACCAGGTCGCCGGTGATCGCGATCGCATCGGCGCCGAGCGTATTGACGCGTTCGACGATGCGCTGCAGGTACGGCCGCTTGATGGTCGGACCGACGTGGATGTCGCTGAGCTGCGCGATCGTGAAGCCGTCGAGCGCGGCGGGCAGTCCGGCGATCGGCACCTCGACGTCGACCACGCGCGCGACCCGCCGCGCGTTCCAGTAGCCGAGCAGCGAGACCAGCAGCGCCAGCGCGACGGTGCCGACGGCGCTCCAGACCGCCAGCGCGGGCGGGTACCAGCCGGCCAGCGCGCAGGCCAGCAGCACCAGTTCGCGCAGCACCGTCAGGATCAGCAGCGTCGAGAACAGCCCCATCGCCAGCATGCCGAGCCAGGAAAGGCGATCGCCCCACGGCGGCTCGAAGCGGCGCGCCAGCAGCGCGGTCGGCATCGACACGGCGGAGATGGCGAGCCACAGCGCGGCCAGCGCTTTTGCCGCCAGCGGCCACGGCAGCGCGGGCAGCAGGCGCACGCCGATATAGACATGCAGCAGGGCGACGATCAGCGCGGCCGTCAGGATCGATCGGCGAGGGGTCATGGTGCTCCGGACAGGCGTGCCGCGTCGGCACGATAAGCCGCACGATACCGGGGATACGGCGTGCGCGCATGCGTTGGGGCGCCGAGCCGCGATGGCGGCCGCGTTCCAGCCTCGCCGCTTTGGCGGTGCCAAGCGCCGCCTTGCCCCCGCATTAGCGCCGCCTCACCGCCGCCTCAGCGCCGCCTTAGCGCCGCCTCAGCGCCGCCTTAGCGCCGCCTTAGCGCCGCACTACCGCCCTGGCTCTACCTCAGCGCCGCCTCGTCTCAACCCCATCCCGGCCCATCGCCTGGCTACCGTCCCGACCACACCTCGCGCCGCACGCCCATCGCCGTCACCGCGCCGTAGGCCGTGATGCCGAGCGCCACGCCGAGGAAATGACCGTCCAGCCCCATGCCGCCGACATGCGCCAGCAGCCAGCCGCCGCCGGCGGCGAGGCCAATTCGGGCGATGCCGGCGGCAATGGGCCAGCGCATCCGGCCTGCGCCCATCGACGCGAAATACAGCGCCATGCCGAGGCCGAAGCCGCCGAAGGCCGGCGCGATCCACGACAGCGCGCGCGCGGCGATCGCCGCCACTTCCGCGTCGCTGGTG
>NZ_JCBAJO010000149.1:0-11955 GCF_059772245.1 Cupriavidus sp. R6-3 | reverse complement strand
GCCGGGCGGCGCCTCGGACCGCGCCGCGCGCATTGTCGGCCAGGCGCTGCAGGCCAAGTACGGCGTCACCGTGGTGGTCGAGAACAAGGCTGGCGCCGGCGGCCGGCTGGCCGCGCAGCAGGTCAGGCACGCCGGCCCCGCCGACAACGTGCTGATGCTCGGCAATCCCGCCGTGATGACGGTCGCGCCGCTGGTGTTCAAGGACACCAGCTACGATCCGGACACCGATTTCGTGCCGGTGTCGCAGGTCTCGTCCTACGACTTCGCCGTGATCACCGGCCCGCAGGTGCCGGTCCGCGAGATGTCGCATCTGGTGGCCTGGCTCAAGGCCAATCCCGGCAAGGCCTTCTTCGGCGTGCCGGCCACCGGCAGCCTGCCCCACTTCTTCGCGCTGATGCTGGCCGAGCGCGCCGGCGTCAAGGGCGATGTGGTCGGCTACAAGGGCTCGGCGCCGCTGGCCACCGACATGCTGGGCGGCCAGGTGCCGGTCGGCGTCGACACGCTCGACGCGGTGCTGTCGCTGCACCAGAGCGGCAAGCTGAAGATCCTGGCGGTCTCCGGCAAGACACGCTCGTCGTTCGCCAAGGACATCCCCACGCTGAAGGAGGCCGGCATCGACCTGGCCGCCGACGGCTGGAACGCGTTCTTCGCGCCGAAGTCGATGCCGCCCCAGAAGGTCAAGGCGCTGTCCGCGGCGATCCACAGCGTGATGTCGGACCCGGCGGTGCAGCAGCGCTTCGTCGCCGCCAACATGCAGCCGGTGGCCAGCACGCAACAGCAGACCGCGGACATGCTCAAGGCCTACAACGCCCAGTGGCAGCCGGTGGTCAAGCGCAGCGGCTTCCAGCAATAACGTCCGGCCGGACTGGATCAGCAAGGAGCGACGGCGATGGCCCGCAATATCCTTTTCATCATGTGCGACCAGCTGCGGTGGGACTACCTGTCGTGCACCGGGCATCCGACCATCCGCACGCCGAATATCGACGCGCTGGCCGCGCGCGGGGTGCGCTTCTCGCGCGCCTATGCGCAATCGACGATCTGCGGCTCGTCGCGGATGAGCTTCTACACCGGCCGCTATGTCGATTCGCACGGCGCCGCCTGGAACAACTTCCCGCTGAAGGTCGGCGAGATGACGCTGGGCGACTATCTGCGACCGCTCGGGCGGCAGACGGTGCTGGTCGGCAAGACCCATATGGCGGCCGACACCGAGGGCATGGCGCGGCTGGGCATCGACCCCAATTCGCTGATTGGCACGCGCGTGGCCGAGTGCGGCTTCGATCCGTACGAGCGCGACGACGGCCTGCACGGCAGCGGCCCGGCCGGCCGCTACGATCCGAAGCCGGTGCGCTACAACGACTACCTGCGCGAGCTTGGCTATGCGGGCGACGACGGCTGGGACGACTGGGCCAACGCCGGCGAGGACGAGAACGGCAATCTGCTGTCGGGCTGGCTGCTGCGCAATTCGACCCGGCCCGCGCGCGTGGCGGAAGAGCATTCCGAAACGCCGTACATGACGCGGCGGGCGATGGAATTCATCGAGCAGGCGGGCGAGGCACCGTGGTGCCTGCATCTGTCCTATATCAAGCCGCATTGGCCCTGCATCGCGCCGGCGCCCTATCACGCGATGTACGGCCCCGCCGACGTGCCGCCGCCCGTGCGCAGCGAGGCCGAGCGCGCGCAGCCGCATCCGATCTACCAGGCCTTCCTCAATTCGCGCGTCAGCCGGGCGTTCTCGCGCGACGAGGTGCGAGAGGCGGTGATTCCCGCCTATATGGGCCTGATCACGCAGATCGACGACCAGATCGGCGTGCTGATGCGCTTCCTCGAGAGCCAGGGCCGGCTCGACGACACCATGATCGTGTTCACCTCCGATCATGGCGACTACCTGGGCGACCACTGGATGGGCGAGAAGGACCTGTTCCACGAGCCGTCGGTGCGGCTGCCGCTGATCGTCGTCGATCCCTCGCCGGCGGCGGACGCGACGCGCGGCTCGGTATGCGATGCGCTGGTCGAGGCAATCGACCTGGTGCCGACCTTCGTCGAAGCCTGCGGCGGCACGCCCCAGCCGCACCGGCTGGAAGGACGCCCGCTGCAGCCCTGGCTGCATGGGCAGGCGCCGGCCAGCTGGCGCCGCCATGCGATCAGCGAATACGACTACTCGGCCACCGGTGCCGCGATATCGCTGGGCGTCGCGCCGCTCGATGCGCGGCTGTTCATGGTGGTCGACGCGCGCTGGAAGTACATCCACGCGCCGGGCTTCCGGCCGATGCTGTTCGATCTCGCCGAGGACCCGCACGAGCTGCACGACCTCGGCGCCGATCCGGCCCACCAGGCGCAATGCGAGCGGATGTATCTTGCGCTCGCGCAATGGGGACTGCGGCAGTCGCAGCGCACCGCGATCAGCGACGAGCGCATCGCCGCGATGCGGGGCGCATCGGTCCGCAAGGGGATCCTGCTCGGGTTCTGGGACGAGAGCGAGCTTCCGGATGAGCTGCTGCACGAGAAATGGCGCGGCGCCCGGGAGGCGCTGCGATAACGGTCAGCGCCGCGCTGGCGGTCGGCACTGCGCCAGCGGGCGCTGACGTTGGGGCTGCGCTGACGCTCGGCGCTGGGCTGACGATCGGCGCTGGGCTGACGATCGGCGCCGCGCTAGCGGTTGGCGCGGTCCTGGCCGGAGATGGCCTGCGTTTGCGGTCCGTTCTCCGATGCATCGTCCAACGCATCGTCAGACGCATCCTCGGGCGCCGACCACTGGCGCCGCGCACCGCCGCCCCGCCAGCGGTTGGTGCTGACCGTGGTGGCGACCTGCCGCTTGACGCGTACCGCCTGCTCGGTCAGCGCGGTCAGCAGCGTGTCGAGCACCGCCAGTTCGCCATCCGATAGCGTCTCGACCAGCTGCCGGTTGATCGCCGCCACCTCGTCGAACAATTGCCGATAGAGCGCCTGCCCCGCTGGCGTCAGCGCGACGCTGGCGCGCCGGCGGTCCCCGTCCAGCGTCTGCCGCCGGATCAAACCCTTGGCGGTCAGCCGAGTGATCGCGCGCGACACGCGGGTCCGGTCCAGATGGCATTGGTCCGCGATCTCCGACGGCGCCTGCGCGCCGCGCACGGCCAGCAGCCCAAGCAGCGCCCATTCGCGGCGCGACACACCGTACTGGCCCTCGCACAGGCGGATCACGGCCGCGCCGCTGGCGCCAACCAGCGCCGCGAGACGGAAATTGAGCAGATCGGTGATATCGCGCGGCGTGCGCAGGCGGCTGGTGCCCGCATCAAGAGCAGGGGCGGCCGCGGAAACTGCGGCCGCCGGAGGGGCGGCCGCGCAATCGTTGTCGGGCAAGGCGGATGCCGGCGCCGCGGAAGGGCGCCGGGCGGGATCAGGCGAAGCCGGCCTGGTGCGCCTGCTGGTCGGCATGGTAGGAGCTGCGCACCATCGCACCGACCGCGGCGTGGGTGAAGCCCATCTTGTAGGCCTCTTCCTCGAACATCTTGAAGGTGTCGGGATGGACGTAGCGCAGCACCGGCAGATGGTGATTCGACGGCGCCAGGTACTGGCCGATGGTCAGCATGTCGATGTCGTGCGCGCGCATGTCGCGCATGACCTCCAGGATTTCCTCGTCGGTCTCGCCCAGGCCCACCATCAGGCCGGACTTGGTCGGCACGTCCGGATTGCGGCGCTTGAACTCCTGCAGCAGCTTCAGCGAGTGCGCGTAGTCGGCGCCCGGACGCGCCTGCTTGTAGAGGCGCGGCACCGTTTCGAGGTTGTGGTTCATGACGTCGGGCGGGCAAGCCTGCAGGATGTCCAGCGCCTTGTCCAGGCGGCCGCGGAAGTCCGGCACCAGCACCTCGATGCGGGTGATCGGCGACAGCTCGCGGGTCTTGCTGATGCAATCCACATAGTGCTGGGCGCCGCCGTCGCGCAGGTCGTCGCGATCGACGCTGGTGATCACCACGTAGTTCAGCTTCAGCTGGGCGATGGTCTTGGCCAGGTTCAGCGGCTCGTTGACGTCGAGCGGATCCGGGCGGCCGTGGCCGACGTCGCAGAACGGGCAGCGGCGCGTGCACTTGTCGCCCATGATCATGAACGTCGCGGTGCCCTTGCCGAAGCATTCGCCGATGTTCGGGCAGCTCGCTTCCTCGCACACCGTCACCAGGTTGTTGGCGCGCAGGATGTCCTTGATCTCGTAGAAACGCGAATTGCCGGTGGCCGCCTTCACGCGGATCCAGTCCGGCTTCTTCAGCTTCTCGGCGGGGACGATCTTGATCGGAATGCGGGCGGTCTTGTCGGCCGACTTCTGCTTGCGGGTCGGGTCGTAGGCCGCGCCTTGGGCGGCATCGCCTTGGGGATTCGAGGTGGCGATCAGGGCGTCGCTCATGGTGTTCTCCGCGCGCTCCCCGCGCGCATAGGTCGGCTAGGCCGTGGTCAGGGGTGTCAGTTGGCCGGGGCCGTGGCGGCTGGCTCGTTCTCTCGCTGGTTCGCCGGTTCGTTCGCTTCGTCGTTCACTACCGGCTCGCCGCCCGCCGCGCGCAGTTGCGCCGCCGCCAGTACCTCGCACAATGCCGCCGCCAGGCGACGCGCGATCTCGGGCTGGTGCCGGGCGTCGACCGCTTCCCGGCGCACGCCGCCGTCGGCATCGGCCGCCGGCACCGTCGCGCCGGCGCGGGCCATGTCGACCGTCTCGAGGCCGGCATAACCGCACGGGTTGATACGCAGGAACGGGTCCAGATCCATCCGCACGTTCAGGCTGACGCCGTGATAGCTGCAGCCGTTGCGGATCTTCAGGCCCAGCGCGGCGATCTTGGCGCCGCGGTGCGGACCGTCGGACAGATAGATGCCGGGCGCGCCAGGCTTGCGTTCGGCGGGCAGATTATACGCCGCGAGCGTGTCCAGCACCGCCTGCTCGATCGCATGGACCAGCTCGCGCACCATCAGGCGGCGGCGGCGCAAGTCCAGCAACAGGTAGGCGACGACCTGGCCCGGTCCGTGATAAGTGATTTGGCCGCCACGATCGATCCGCACCAAAGGGATCGCCGGATCGGGCGACAGCAGATGCGAGGGGTCGCCCGCCTGGCCCAGCGTGTAGACCGGCGGATGCTCGACGAGCCAGATCTGGTCGGGAGATTCGGCGGTGCGCGCGGCGGTGTAGGCGCGCATCGCGTCGAAACAGGGCGCGTAGTCCTCCCGGCCCCGTTCGATGACTTCGATTGCTTGCATGCCGAGAGTGTAGCGAAAAGGGCCGGTTCGCACCGGCCCTTGGTTCGCTGGCGGCTGTCACCCTGGCGCCGTCAGGGTTGTGTCAGGGTTGTCCGCGGCCGGGCCCACCTTCGTCCGGGATCGGACGCGCCGGCGGCCGGCTGTAGACCAGCCGCAGATGGCGCCGGCCTGACGCTTTCGCTTTCGCCTCCCCGTTCCGTTCAGGAGGCGGCGACGACGTCCTGGCTAGGCGACCATTGCGTGCCTCGAACCAGGCGCCTCACGATGCGATTCACCAGATGCGGCAGGTTGGTGGCCGCGGGGCGGCGCGCCTCGGCGATCAGCGCCAGCCGTACCGGGCGCTCGGCGCGCGGATCGACGCTGAGCACCACTTCGTCGCCGCGGTTCAGCTGCAGGCTGGCGCCGCAGCGCAGCCAGTAATCTTCCGAATCGCCGTCGCGGGTGACCCACAGGTTCAGGCCGGCGGCATCTTCCACATAAAGCCGTTGCGCGGTATGCACCGACAGCGGCGCGACCTCGCCCGGGTTCAGGCTGAAGACGGTCGTTGTGAGCAGGGTTTCCATTTTGGACTTCCTTCACTAAGGTGACGGTACCGTACGGCACGCGAATCTCGCGTGGCTGGCGTCGCGCTTTACCGTGTCTGGCCTGGGTTGGCCTGGCGCGCTCGCGGTTGCGGTCCCGATGCACTGCATTCTAGTGATTGCCCGGCCACCCCCAAAACGATATATATTGATTTCCCTTGTTAGCCAATCTCACATAACGAACCCCTGATCAACGCTGCAATGACCCTCAAGCGCAACCCCGCCGAACTGCCGCGCGCCTGGCATCGGGAACTGCCACGGCTGCCGGCGCTGACCGCGCTGCGCGCCTTCGAGGCCGCCGCCCGGCACGAAAGCTTCTCGCGCGCCGCCACCGAGCTGTTCGTCACCCATGGGGCGGTCAGCCATCAGGTACGGGCACTGGAAGAGGAACTGGGCCAGCCGCTGTTCGCCCGCAACGGCAAGCGGGTCAGCCTGACGCCGGCCGGACGCGTCTACGCCGAGCGCGTGCGCGACGCGCTGTTGCAGATTGCCGAGGCGACGCGGGCGCTGCAGTCCGGCACGCGCGACAAGCGGCTGACCATCAGCACCATGCCGTCGTTCGCGGCGCGCTGGCTGACGCCGCGCATCGGCAGCTTCATCGAGCGGCATCCCGAGCTGGACGTCGAGCTGATGTCGTCGAACACGCTGGTCGACTTCACCCGCGACGAGGTCGACGTGGCGCTGCGCATGGGCAGCGGCGACTATCCGGGGCTCTATGTCGAACGGCTGCTCGACGATGTGTTCTTCCCGGTCTGCAGCCCGAACTTCCTGGGCGGCAAGCTGCCGGCGCGTCCCGAGGACATGCAGGGGCTGACGCTGCTGCGCGGAGAAGGCGATCCGTGGCGGCCCTGGTTCGAGGCGGCCGGACTGGACTGGCCCGAGCCGCGCAAGGGGCTGATGTTCGAGGATTCGTCGCTGCTGCTGCAGGCCGCGGCCGAGGGCCAGGGTATCGCGCTGATCCGCTCGTCGCTGGCCTATAACGATCTGCTGTCGGGACGGGTGGTGCGGCTGTTCGACGTCAGCATCCCGTGTCCGTGGCTGCTGTACTTCGTCTGCACGCCGGCGATGCTCGATACGCCGAAGGTGCAGGCGTTCCGGACCTGGCTGCTGCCGGAGATCGCGGCGTTCCGGCAGGTGCTGTCGCAGTGGGCCTAGGGTTGGGCTTGGGCTTGGGCTTGGGCTTGGGCTTGGGCTTGGGCTTGAGCGGAAGCCAGGAGCCTCAGGCCGGTTCGTCGTCGCCCGGCATCGATGACTTCGAGGGCGTGGATGCCTTCGAGGGCGTCGAGGGCGTCGAGGGCGTCGCCGCCGTGTCACGCTCGGCCAGCCGTGCGCGCGGATGGGCCTGGTCGTAGACCTTTGCCAGGTGCTGGAAGTCGAGCGCCGTGTAGATCTGCGTGGTGGCCACGCTGGCGTGGCCCAGCATCTCCTGCACCGCGCGCAGGTCGCCCGACGACTGCAGCACGTGGCTGGCGAACGAGTGCCGCAGCATGTGCGGATGCACGTCGGCCGGCACGCCCGCGCGGATGGCCTGCTGCTTGATGCGGGTGCGCACGGTGCGGTCCGACAGGCGCTCGCCGCGCCGCGACAGGAACAGCGCGTGCCGATGGCCAGCTTCGGCCGTCGCCCGTACCCACTCGTCGCGCACCGCCAGCCAGGCCCGCAGTGCCTGCACGGCCTTGCTGCCGACCGGCACGCTGCGGCGGCGCGAACCCTTGCCGAGCACCGTGACCTCGCCCGCGGCCAGGTCGACCCAACCAGACGAGCGATAGCCGTCCTCTTCCACGTAGCGCAGATCGAGCTGCACCAGCTCGGACACGCGCAGGCCGCTCGAATAGCCGAGCTCGAACACGGCCTGGTCGCGCAGCCCTTCGGCGCCCTCGCCGGCCGGCTGGCCGACCAGCGCCACCGCATGCTCGACCGACAGCGCCTTGGGCAGCGGCCGTCCGGCCTTGGGGGCGCGCACGCCGTCTACCGGATTGGCCTCGACGCCGTGGCCGTGCCGCGCGGCCCACAGATAGAAGCCGCGCCAGGCCGACAGCGCCCGCGCAATGCTGGTGGAAGCAAGGCCACTGCCGCGCAGACGCGCGGCGAAGCTGCGGATCTGGTCGGTACGCAGCGCGGTCAGCGCGGTACCGGGGGCGAATTTGGCGGCCTGCGCCTGCAATACCGACAGGTCGCGCCGGTAGCCGACCAGCGTGTGCTCGGCCAGCTTGCGGCTGCTGGCCAGCCAGTCGAGGTAGGTGCGCAGCAGCGGATCGAGAGCGGGAGGGGGCGCGTCCGCCGCGGCGGCGGGTTCGGGGGAGCGGGCCATCTGTTGCCGCCCGGGTCCTCGCCTCAGGCGCGCAGCCGCGCCAGCGCCGCGCCGGCCAGTTCGCCGATGCGGCTCAGATAGGCGGTGCCCATGCCTTCGTGGAAGCGGCGCGGGTCGGGCGAGCCAAGCACCAGCAGGCCGAAGGTCGGACCGGTTTCGGCGTCCTCGCCGGCGGGGGCGCGCAGCCCGACCATCGCGAGCGATGCGATGTCGTCGCGCTCGAGCCAGTCGACCGCCTGCCTGCCGCCTTCGCCAAGCGTATCGGCCGCGGCCGCAGACGCGGGTGCGGGTGCAGGCGGGGCGCCCTCTTCGGCGACGGCCGGTTCGATGGCCCACGGATTGCCGCCGCAATACGGCGTCTGCAGACCCTCGGCAAAGCGGCGCGCGGCTTCGGTCGCGGCGGCCGCGTCGCCGCGCAGCAGATCAAGCGGGGCGTGCGTTTCGGCCAGCTGCCACAGCCGCAGCGCGACGGCCGGCACATCGAACACCTGCTGCAGGCCCTGGCTGACCGCCATCGGCAGCGCCAGCGCATCGGCTTCGCCGAGCAGCCGCAGCTGCCACGCGTGCATGCGGTTCTGCGTGCGGTCGTTGTCGTGGCCGTGGCGCATCAGATTGGCCAGCTTCAGTTCGAGGCCCTTGTTCTTCTCGCGCAGGATTTCCATCTGGCGCTGCTGCAGCGACACCGCGCGATGGCTGTGCGGGCTCGTCAGCTGCACGGAGGCCAGCAGCTCGGCGTGGTCCTCGAAGAACTGGGGATGACTTTGCAGATAGGCGGCGACGTCTTGCGGATTCATTGGCGGGTCATCGAACGATTTGCGCTGGAGTGTAGCAAACGCAGTTGGTGAGGAGCGGGCAGCCCTCTCCCCAGGCTCTCTCCCGCAGGCGGGAGAGAGGAGAAAAACGCTGTCGGTGTTCTCCCTCTCCCGCCTGCGGGAGAGGGCCGGGGAGAGGGGCCGGGCGATCGATCGACCAGCATGGCGCCAAACCCGCCGCGCCATGAAAAAACCCGCGCCTGAGCGCGGGTTCGTCATCTGCCTGCATCGCGCCTGTCAGCCGAGCTTCTTGCGCAGCAGTTCGTTGACCTGGGCCGGATTGGCCTTGCCCTTGGTCGCCTTCATCGCCTGGCCGACCAGCGCGTTGAACGCCTTCTCCTTGCCGGCGCGGAACTCCTCGACCGACTTGGCGTTGGCGGCCAGCACCTCGTCGATGATGGCCTCGAGCGCGCCGGTGTCCGACATCTGCTTCAGGCCCTTGGCCGCGATGATCGCGTCCGCGTCGCCGTCGCACTCGCCGGCCCACATCGCCGGGAACACGTCCTTCTTGGCGGTGTTGTTCGATACCGTGCCGTCGGCGATGCGCTTGAGCAGCAGCGCCAGCTGCGCGGGGCGGATCGGCGCGCCGTCGATCTCGATGCCCTCGCGGTTCAGCTGCGAGGCGACATCGCCCATCAGCCAGTTGGCCGCGGGCTTGGCGTTGGCCGCGCCGGCTTCGGCGACGACCTGCTCGAACCAGTTTGCCAGCGCCTTCGACGAGGTCAGCACGCTGGCATCGTAGGCGGGCAGGCCATATTGCGAGACGAAGCGCGCCTGCATCGCGGCCGGCAGCTCCGGCATCGCGGCGCGCACGCGCTCGACCCAGGCCGGCTCGATCTCGAGCGGCAGCAGGTCCGGATCGGGGAAGTAACGGTAGTCGTGCGCGTCTTCCTTGGTCCGCATCGCGCGCGTCTCGCCGGTGTCCGGATCGAACAGCACGGTGGCCTGCTGGATCTCGCGGCCGTCCTCGATCTCGGCGATCTGCCAGCGCACCTCGTATTCGATGGCCTGTTGCAGGAAACGGAACGAGTTCAGGTTCTTGATCTCGCGGCGCGTGCCGAGCTTGTCGCTGCCGACCGGCCGCACCGACACGTTGGCGTCGCAGCGGAAGCTGCCTTCCTGCATGTTGCCGTCGCAGATGCCCAGCCACACCACCAGCGAATGCAGCGCGCGCGCATAGGCGACCGCCTCGGCGGCGCTGCGCATGTCGGGCTCGGTGACGATCTCGAGCAGCGGCGTGCCGGCGCGGTTCAGGTCGATGCCGGTCATGCCGGCGAAGTCCTCGTGCAGCGACTTGCCCGCGTCCTCCTCGAGGTGGGCGCGGGTCAGCTGCACGGTCTTCTCGTAGAACTCGCCCTTGCGGCCCTCCACCTGGAAGGTCAGGCTGCCGCCCTGCACCACCGGGATCTCGTACTGGCTGATCTGGTAGCCCTTGGGCAGGTCCGGGTAGAAGTAATTCTTGCGCGCGAACACGCTATGCGGCGCGACATGGGCGCCGATCGCCAGGCCGAACTGGATCGCACGTTCGACCGCGGCCTTGTTCAGCACCGGCAGCGTGCCGGGCAGCGCCAGATCGACCGGGCAGGCCTGGGTATTGGGCGCCGCGCCGAACGCGGTGGAGGCGCCGGAAAAAATCTTCGAGGCCGTCGATAGCTGCGTATGCGTTTCGAGGCCGATCACCACTTCCCATTGCATGGCGGTATTCCTGTTGGTTCCTTGCGGCGGCGCCGGCATGGGCCGCGCCGCCGTTTGCTTTCGCGTTCTGCGTTGTGCGTTCCGCGTTCTGCGTTGTGTCGCTGTGCGTTCTGCGTTGTGTCGCTGTGCGTTTCGTCGCTGTGCGTTCCGTCGCTGTGCGTTCCGTCGCTGCGGGTTCTGCCGCGCGTTATTGCGTGCGCGCGCAGGTGCCGGTGCCCGGTTCGAACATGACCGGCCACGCCTCTTCGTAGATGCCCGGCGTGCAGCGGCTCTGGCAATTGGCATGCGCCAGCGTGACGCGGCGCGGGTCCTGCCAGACCAGCAGCTTGCACGCGCTGCCGTCGCGCGCGGCCAGTTCGATATGCGGCTTGCGGCGGGTCTGGCGGAACTCGGCCAGGTCGAAGCTGCACGAGCCGCGCTTGCCGACCCACAGGTTCCACGACAGCTGCTGCACGTTGTTGTCCGACACGCGCAGCTGCGCGTCCTCGCGGAACCCGTCCTCCTCGGTGCGGCGGCAGTCGCCGGCCAGGTCGATATCGCGATCGGCGATCGGCGTCGGACCGCCGATGCGCGGCAGCGGAATGCAGCCGGCCAGCGCGGCCAGCAGCACGGCGGTCAAGCCCAGGCGGCCGGCCGAAAGACCGGCGGACGGACGGCGGGACGGGCGGGTCGAAAGCAGCGCGTTCATGGTCATGCCTGCGAAGGCTGGCGCAGATGCCAGTCGGTAGCCTGCTGGAAGGCGTGCGCGGTCTGCAGCAGCTGCGCCTCGCCGAAGTAGTTGCCGATCATCTGCAGGCCGACCGGCATGCCGCCCTCGCCGAAGCCGCAGGGCACGCTCATGCCGGGCAGGCCGGCCAGGCTGGTCGACAGCGTGAAGATGTCGGCCAGGTACATCTGCACCGGATCGGCGCTCTTCTCGCCGAGCTTCCACGCCACCGTCGGCGCGACCGGTCCCATGATCACGTCGCATTCGCCGAAGGCGCGCTGGAAGTCGTCCGCGATGATGCGGCGGATCTTCTGCGCCTGCAGGTAGTAGGCGTCGTAGTAGCCGTGCGACAGCACATAGGTGCCGACCAGGATGCGGCGCTTGACCTCCCAGCCGAAGCCCTCGGCGCGGGTCTTCTTGTACATGTCGAGCAGGTCGCGGTACTCGGCGGCGCGGTGGCCGTAGCGCGCGCCATCGAAGCGCGACAGGTTCGACGACGCCTCGGCCGGCGCGATCACGTAGTAGACCGGGATCGACAGTTCGGTCTTCGGCAGCGACACCTCGACCAGCGTCGCGCCGAGCTTCTCGTATTCGCGCAGCGCCGCTCGCACCGCGGCCTCGACATCGGCTGACAGTCCG
>NZ_JCBAJO010000148.1:0-12360 GCF_059772245.1 Cupriavidus sp. R6-3 | reverse complement strand
GTCGCGCAGTCGCGCGCGGAGGCGGCCGTGGCGGCGAGGAAATCGGGGTTGGTCAGCACCTCGGCCAGCGTGGTGTCGGGGGCGCGCAGAAAGGCGTCGATATCGAACTGCCGGCTGGCGCCCGCGGTCTTGCCGCCGGCGCAGGCGCCCAGCGTCAGCAGCGCGGCCAGCGCCGGCACCAGGGCCGCGCGACGCAAGGTGGCGGGCCTCATTGGCGGATCACGTCGGCGCCCTTGGGGACGCTGAAGCGGAAGGTGTCGGCAGGCAGCGACGGGTTCTTCTGCATCGCCGAGAAGGTCAGCAGCGTGGTGTTGCCGAAGGCGTCGCGCAATTCCATCGCTTCGAGATTGCCGGCCTTGAAGCCGATGCCGATCCGCTCGAACTGCGTGTCCTTGGCCTTGGGCGTCAGCTCCAGCCATTCGATGCCGTCGCGGGTGGGGCCGTCCTTGACGACGAAGCTCTTCTCCAGGTCGTTGCTGCCGAACAGGATCGCCGCCGGGCTCGAGCCCAGCGCGGCGTCGAGCTTGCGCTCGGTGACCTGGTTCAGGTCCTTGTCGTAGATGTAGAGCGTCTGGCCGTCGGCCTGCAGCAGTTGCTCGTAGGGCTTGGTATAGCGCCAGGCGAACTTGCCGGGGCGGGAGAAGACGAAGGTGCCGCTCGAGGTGCCGGTGACGCGCATCGCCTCGCCGGTGCCCTTGACCTGGCGCTGCGTGAATTCGCCGCGGGCGCTCTTGACGGTGGTGACGAAGGTCTTCAACTGATCGGTGGCGGCGGCTTGCGCGGTGGCCGGGGCCAGCGTGGCCCATGCCAGGGTGGCGGCGGTGCCGATGGTGGCAAGGGCGGACGCCAGTACGCGATTTGGCATGCAATCGATCCTTGTGTTGGTGAATCGCGACGATTCGCTTTGATTCGCGTTGATGCGGGACGACTTGCGACTTCCGACCTACGGTTCACGGGCGCGGAAGCGTCGCGTGCGCCGTGGCCTGTCCGCATGATGTGTCGGTTAGAGCGAGGGACCGGCGGTGGATTCCGTCCGCGGCCGTCAGCAAGCGTGACAGGCGTAACGGCATATTACCCGCCGGCCGGCGCGCTACTCCTCGCGCGCGGCGGCGCCGCCGCCGGGTGCCAGGATGTCGCGGTTGCCGTTGCCGGACATCGCCGACACCAGGCCGGCCTTCTCCATGTCCTCGAGCAGGCGCGCGGCCCGGTTGTAGCCGATGCGCAGATGGCGCTGCACCAGCGAAATCGACGCACGGCGATTCTTCAGCACGACCTCGACCGCCTGGTCGTACAGCGGGTCGGCCTCGCCGCCACCGCCGATGCCGGCACCGCCGCCCAGCCCGTCGACACCGATCTCGCCGTCGACCAGGCCGCCCTCGAGAATGCCCTCGATATAGTTCGGCTCGCCGGCTTCCTTCAGCTTGTCGACCACGCGGTGCACCTCGTCGTCCGAGACGAAGGCGCCGTGCACGCGCACCGGCAGGCCGGTGCCCGGCGCGAGGTACAGCATGTCGCCCATGCCGAGCAGTGCCTCGGCGCCCTGCTGGTCCAGGATCGTGCGCGAGTCGATCTTGCTGCTGACCTGGAACGAGATCCGGGTCGGCACGTTGGCCTTGATCAGGCCGGTGATCACGTCGACCGAGGGACGCTGCGTCGCCAGCACTAGATGGATGCCGGCCGCGCGCGCCTTCTGCGCGATCCGCGCGATCAGCTCCTCGACCTTCTTGCCGACCACCATCATCAGGTCGGCCAGCTCGTCGATCACGATCACGATCATCGGCAGCTTGTCCAGCGGTTCCGGCGCATCCGGCGTCAGGCTGAACGGGTTCGGGATCTTTTCCTCGCGCGCCGCGGCCTCGTCGATCTTCTTGTTGTAGCCGGCCAGATTGCGCACGCCCATCTTGCTCATCAGCTTGTAGCGGCGCTCCATTTCGCCGACCGCCCAGTTCAGCGCATTGCCGGCCTGGCGCATGTCGGTGACCACCGGACACAGCAGATGGGGGATGCCCTCGTAGATGCTCATTTCCAGCATCTTGGGGTCGATCAGGATCAGCCGCACGCTGTCGGCCTTGGCCTTGTACAGCAGCGACAAGATCATCGCGTTGATGCCGACCGACTTGCCCGAGCCCGTGGTACCGGCGACCAGGCAGTGCGGCATGCGGGCCAGGTCGGCGACCACCGGCTTGCCGGCGATGTCCTTGCCGAGCGCCAGCGTCAGCTGCGAGGCGCTCTCGTTGTAGACCTGCGAGCCCAGGATCTCGCCCAGGCGCACCGCCTGGCGCTTCGGATTCGGCAGTTCCAGGCCCATGTAGTTCTTGCCCGGGATGGTCTCGACCACGCGGATCGACACCAGCGACAGCGAGCGCGCCAGGTCCTTGGCGAGGTTGACGATCTGGCTGCCCTTGACGCCGGTGGCCGGCTCGATCTCGTAGCGGGTGATCACCGGGCCCGGATAGGCGGCCACGACCTTGACCTCGACGCCGAAGTCCTTGAGCTTCTTCTCGATCAGGCGCGAGGTGAATTCCAGCGTCTCGGCGCTGACGGTCTCCTGCGACACCGGCACCGGGTCCAGCAGCGACAGCGGCGGCAGGTCGGCATCCTGCAGGTCGGCGAACAGCGGCTGCTGCTTCTCGCGCTCGACGCGCTCGTGCTTGGGCACCGCCTGCGGGCGCACGATCTGCACCGGCGCCGCCTCCTCGATGCGCACGCGCTGGACCTCGACGGTCTCGGTGCGCTCGACCTTGGCGGCCTCGCCGATGATGCGGTCCTGCTTGCTTTCGCGGCGCGCCTTGAAGCCGAGGAAGGCGGTCTCGACGAAGCCGCCGACCTTCTCGCACACCGACAGCCACGAGAAATGGAAGAACAGCGACAGGCCGATCGCGAGCATCAACAGCAACAGCAGCGTGGCGCCGGTAAAGCCCAGCGCGGTCTGCAGCCAGCCGCCCAGCAGATCGCCCAGCACGCCGCCGGGGGCGCGGGGCAGGGCCTCGCGCAGCGGATACATGCGCACCGCCTCCAGACCCATGCTGGCGGCCAGCGTCAGGCCGAAGCCGATCCAGCTGACCACCACGCCCTGGCGTGCCTCGCCGACCTGGTCGGGGAACTCGGCGGTCAGCACGCGCCAGCCGCGCCAGCAGCGGCGCACCAGCAGCACGCCGAGCCAGTAGGCCGAGAAGCCGAAGATGAAGAACAGCACGTCGGCCATCCAGGCGCCGACGCGGCCGCCCAGGTTATGGATCTGCGCCACCTGATTGGCGTGCGACCAGCCCGGATCGGCCTTGCTGTAGCTGGCCAGGATGCACAGGAAGGCCAGCGTCGCGGCCAGCAGCAGGAACCAGCGCACTTCTCCCAACAGCTTGCCGATGCGGGAAGGCAGGACGGAGGGATCGGTGCGGGTGGTCGTGGTGGTTCTGGCCATGCGTGGGTACGGATCGCGGCGCGGCACGGCGCCGTACGGAATTGCGGTGGCGGCATTTTACCTCCCCCGCAGGCTATCGCCGCCATTGGAATTTGCAACAATGCGCCCACGCCGGTCCACTTATAATGCGGGTTTTCGATTACCCATGCCGGCGCGCCGCGCACGCCGGCCACAGGAACGCATCATGGCCAAACACGCGAAAGTGCTGATTCTCGGTTCCGGTCCCGCCGGCTACACCGCCGCCGTCTACGCGGCGCGCGCCAACCTGGAGCCGGTGCTGATCACCGGCCTGGCCCAGGGCGGCCAGCTGATGACGACCACCGACGTGGAGAACTGGCCCGCCGATCCGAACGGCGTGCAGGGCCCCGAGCTGATGCAGCGCTTTCTGGAGCATGCCGAGCGCTTCAACACGGAAATCGTGTTCGACCACATCCATACGGCCAAGCTGACCGAGCGTCCGATCCGCCTGATCGGCGACGCCGGCGAGTACACCTGCGACGCGCTGATCATCGCCACCGGCGCCTCGGCGCAGTATCTGGGCCTGCCGTCCGAAGAGAATTTCATGGGCCGCGGCGTGTCGGCCTGCGCGACCTGCGACGGCTTCTTCTACAAGAACCAGGAAGTGGCGGTGATCGGCGGCGGCAATACCGCGGTCGAAGAGGCCCTGTACCTGTCGCATATCGCCAGCAAGGTCACCGTGATCCATCGCCGCGACAAGTTCCGCGCCGAGCCGATCCTGGTCGACCGCCTGCTGGCGCGCGAGAAGGAAGGCCGCGTCGAGATCGTGTGGAACACCGTGCTGGACGAGGTGCTGGGCGACGAATCGGGCGTGACCGGCGTGCGCATCCGCAATGTGCAGAGCGGCGCCACCGAGGACCGCAAGCTCGCGGGCGTGTTCGTCGCGATCGGCCACAAGCCGAACACCGACCTGTTCGTCGGCCAGCTCGAGATGAACAACGGCTATATCGTGACCAAGAGCGGCCTGTCGGGCGACGCCACGGCCACCAACATCCCGGGCGTGTTCGCCGCCGGCGACGTCCAGGACCACGTCTATCGCCAGGCCATCACCAGCGCCGGCACCGGCTGCATGGCCGCGCTCGACGCGCAGCGCTACGTCGAAGCGCTGAAGTAAGGTCGTTCCGGCTCGCCGCCAGGCGAGCCACCGGCGGCGCCGGATCGTGTTACCTTGCCGGTTTCACGGTCCTGCCCGCCGCCCCGCGGCGGTGCCGCTTTTCCATCATGAAGCACGGTGCCAGCAAATCCGGCCGCCCTGCCGGTTCTTCCCCCATTCCCGCCCGTACCCGCCTTGGCCTCGACGATCTGGCACGCCTGCGCGACCAGATGAAGGCCGATGCCGAGCGCCGCGAGGCCGAGCGCCTCGCCGCCGAGGAAGCCGCGCGCCAGGCGGCCGCCGAAGCCAATGTGTTCCGCAACAGCATCGGCAATGTCCAGACATTGCGCGATCGCAACCGCGTGACGCCGCCGGCCAGGCGGCCCGAGCCGGTACCGGTGCAAAGCCAGCTCGACGACCAGGCGGTGCTGGCGGCCTCGCTGTCGGATCAGTTCGATGTGGAAAACCTGCTGGAGACCGACGACACGCTGTCGTTCCGCCGTCCCGGCATCGGCAACGACGTGATTCGCAAGCTGCGGCGCGGCGAATGGGTGCCGCAGGACCGGATCGATCTGCACGGACTGCGCCGCGACGAGGCGCGCGAGGCGCTGGCCGAATTCCTGCGGCGGTGCGTGCGGCGCGGCGTGCGTTGCGTGCGCGTGATCCACGGCAAGGGCAACGGCTCGCCCGACAAGCAACCGGTGCTCAAGGGAAAGGTGCGCAGCTGGCTGGTGCAGAAGGAGGAAGTGCTGGCCTTCGTGGAGGCGCGTGGCGCCGAGGGCGGCTCGGGGGCCTTGATGGTGCTGCTGCGCCAGCCGTATGCGTGATGGCCGACTGGCGCGCCTGATCGAACGCTGACCTCGCTGCCCTGTCCCGGACCTCTCTTCCGGACCCCTCTGCCGGGTCTCTCTTCCGGCCCTCTTCCCGCCCCTCCCGCCAGCGGGAGAGCGAGAAGCCCATCGAGGCAGCGAGTCTTCCCGCCTTACACCGCCGCTTCGTCCTGCTCGCCGGTCCGGATCCGGATCACGCGTTCGATCTCGGTGACGAAGATCTTGCCGTCGCCGATCTTGCCGGTGTGGGCCGCCTTGACGATCGCGTCCAGCACGGTATCGAGCTGGCTCTCGGCCACGACCACCTCGATCTTGATCTTCGGCAGGAAGTCGACCACATACTCGGCGCCGCGATACAGCTCGGTGTGGCCCTTCTGCCGGCCGAAACCCTTGACTTCGGTGACCGTCAGGCCGGTCACGCCCACGTCGGCCAGCGCCTCACGCACTTCGTCCAGCTTGAACGGTTTGATGATGGCGGTAATTTGCTTCATGTCGGCCCCCTTTCTGTCGTGATTGATTGATGCAAGATTCTAGCCCGCGCGGCGCGATGGCGCGCCAAAGCGGGCTGGGGATCACCCCTTGTCGTGTCGATTGCCGGCCTTCGCGGCCGCCTTGCCGTTGCGGTTGCCGTTGCTGCCGTTGCTGCTGCTGTTGCCGACGCCGTTGCGCGCAGGCGCGGTGTCCGGAATGCGGTCCAGTTCGGCCAGCCACGCGGTCGACTCGCTGTCGCTGGGCGCGCGCCAGTCGCCGCGCGGCGACAGCGAACCGCCCGAGCCCACCTTCGGCGCGTTCGGAACGCACGAGCGCTTGAACTGGCTGGTGCGGAAGAAGCGATCCAGGAAGATGCGCAGGTTGCGCTTGATGTCGGCCAGTTCGTACTGGTTGCGCGCGACATGGGCCTCCTCGGGCCACTGCCCTGCCTCGCGGTCGCCCCAGGCGTGCAGCGCCAGGTAGGCCACCTTCGACGGCGTGAAGCCGAAGCGCAGCGTGTAGTACAGATTGAAATCCTGCAGCTCGTAGGGCCCGATCACGCTCTCGGTCTTCTGGCCCGGCTTGTCGTTCGAGTCGCCCGGCACCAGTTCGGGGCTGATATCGGTGCCCAGCACGTCGAGCAGCACCTCGGTGCCGCCCGCACCGATCTGGCCCGTTTCGGCGACCCAGCGCACCAGATGCGAGATCAGCGTCTTCGGCACGCTGGCATTGACGTTGTAATGCGACATGTGGTCGCCGACGCCATAGGTGCACCAGCCCAGCGCCAGCTCGCTGAGGTCACCGGTGCCGATCACGATGCCGTTGTGGTGATTGGCCAGCCGGAACAGGTGGTTGGTGCGCTCGCCGGCCTGCACGTTCTCGAAGGTCACGTCGTAGACCGGCTCGCCGTCGGCGAACGGGTGGCCGAGGTCCTTGAGCATCGCCAGGCAGCTCGGCCGGATGTCGATCTCGCGCGCGGTGCAGCCGACCACTTCCATCAGCCGCCTGGCCTGCTGCAGCGTGCGGTCGCTGGTGGCAAAGCCAGGCATCGTGAAGCCGAGGATATTGGCGCGCGGCAGGCCCAGCCGGTCCATCGCCTTGGCGCAGACCAGCAGCGCATGCGTCGAATCGAGACCGCCGGACACGCCGATCACCACCTTCGAGATGCCGGTGGCCGACAGCCGCTGCACCAGCGCCTGCACCTGAATCTGGTAGACCTCGTTGCAGCGCTCGTCGCGCCGCCTGCGGTCGGCCGGCACATAGGGGAAGCGCTCGACGCGGCGTTGCAGCGGCAGATCGCGGTCCTCGTCGACGCCGAGAACGAAGCCGACCGTGCGGAACTTCGCCACCTCGCCGGCATGGCGGCGCACCGAGTCGCCGAACGTGGTCATGTGCATGCGCTCGCGCGAGAGCCGCTCCAGATCGACGTCGGCGAAGATCATGTGCGAGTCGTCGGCGAAGCGCTCCGATTCGGCCAGCAGTTCGCCGTTCTCGTAGACCAGCGCCTGGCCGTCCCAGGCCAGGTCGGTGGTCGATTCGCCCTTGCCGGCCGAGCTGTACAGATAGGCCGCCAGGCAACGGGCCGATTGCTGCGACACCAGCTGATGGCGGTAGCCGGACTTGCCGATCACGATATTCGATGCCGACAGATTGACCAGCACCGTGGCGCCGGCCAGCGCGGCGAACGACGACGGGGGGATCGGTACCCAGACGTCCTCGCAGATCTCGACATGGAAACGCAGCAGCGGGATGTTCTCGATCTCGAACAGCAGCCCAGCGCCGAACGGCACGCGCTGCCCGAGCAGGTCGATCTGCTCGACCGTGGCGCAGTCGGCCGCGCTGAACTGGCGCGCCTCGTAGAACTCCCAGTAGTTCGGCAGAAAGCTCTTGGGCACCACGCCGCGCAGCTGGCCGCCGGCGACCACGACCGCGCAGTTGAACAGTAGATGCTGGACGCGCAGCGGCATGCCGACCACCAGCGCGCACGGCAGCGTGCGCGAGGCCTCGACGATCTCGCCGAGGGCGAGCTCGCAGGCGTCGAGCAGGGTCTTCTGATGGAACAGGTCGTCGCAGCTGTAGGCCGACAAGCCCAGCTCGGGGAAGGCCACCAGCGCGGCCCCGGCGTCGGCCGCCTCGCGGGCCAGCGCGATCGTCTGCTGTGCGTTGAAGTCGGGATCGGCGACCTTGCAGCGCGGCACGCCGACCGCCACGCGCACGAAGCCATGGGAATACAGATTGAAGAATCGGCTCATCTCGAACACCCTTGTTGTGCGCAGGGCCGGCATGGCGCCGGACAGGCCGGACAGATGCAATTCGCGGCCACGGGCGATAATGCGACGTCGGCATCCGCCCCGCATCCACCCGCATCTACTTTCCAGCCGCCGGTCCCGCGGACCTCGGCAAGGCACACCGTGAAAGCAAGCAAGTCCATGCCATCCCACGCAGGCAGCGCCGCCATGCAGGCGGAGCGACCCGAGAATTATCGCACGCGTATCGTCGAGAACCTGGCCGACATCGCGCCGGCCGAATGGGACGGCCTGCTGGCGCGGCAGCCCGGCCGCACGCCTTTCCTGCGCCATGCCTTCCTGCATGCGCTGCATGCGAGCGGCAGCGCCAGCGACGACACCGGCTGGAGCCCGCGCTATCTGACCTTGTGGAAGGACGGCGGGGACGTCGCCCATGGCGAGCGCCTGGCCGCCGCGATGCCGCTCTACGCCAAGGCGCACTCGTACGGCGAGTATGTGTTCGACTGGGCCTGGGCCGATGCCTATGCGCAGAACGGCCTGGAGTACTACCCCAAGTGGCTGTCGGCGATTCCCTTCACGCCGGTGCAGGGCACGCGTCTGCTGGCCGAGAACGCGGTGTCGCGCGAGCTGTTGCTGCAGGTCGCGCTGATGCTGGCCGAGCAGAGCCAGCTGTCCTCATTGCATGTGCTGTTCCCCGACGAGGCCGAGGCCGCGCTGATGCAGCAAGCCGGCATGATGATGCGCCACGGCGTGCAGTTCCACTGGACCAATCCCGGCTATCCGGACTTCGACGCGTTTCTCGCCACGCTGTCGCAGAAGAAGCGCAAGAACATCCGCGCCGAACGGCGCCGCGTCGCCGAGGCCGGCATCGCGTTCCGCCATCTGCGCGGCACGGAGATCGGCCCCGACGACTGGCGGCTGTTCCATCGCTGCTATCGGCAGACCTATCGCGAGCATCGATCGACGCCGTATCTGAACCTGGATTTCTTCGAGCGCATCGGCGCGGCGATGCCCGAGCATCTGCTGCTGGTGATCGCGCGGCGCGACGGGCGCGACATCGCCGCCTCGCTGCTCGTCTATGACGACGATCCCGCGGTCAGCACGCTGTACGGCCGCTATTGGGGCGCGCTCGAACACCATCCCTGCCTGCATTTCGAGACCGCGTACTACCAGCCGCTGGCCTTCTGCATCGAACACGGGATCCGCACCTTCGAGGGCGGCGCGCAAGGCGAACACAAGATGGCGCGCGGCTTCCTGCCGGTCACCACGCGCTCGGCCCACTGGCTCGCGCACCCGGCCTTCGCCGATGCGGTCGAACGCTTTCTCGCACGCGAGCGCGCGGGCATCGATGCGTATCTGGATGAATTGAACGACAGGACGCCGTATGCAAAGACGGCGGAAGGTGGCGGGGCTGGCTAGCCAGGTGTTCCCCTTCTCCCGTGTGCGGGACAGGATCGGGGGAGAGGGAAAGGCAAGCTGTTCTGCCCAACGCCGTCAGCGCTTGCCGACGCCCTATACCTATACCCTCTCCCCCAGCCCCTCTCCCTCAGGTGGGAGAGGGGAGCCAGCCATCGCGGTGTGCGTGCTGGCGCGGCAAGCGAACCCTCAAACCTTCGCCGCCACCCACTCGCCCACGCCCGCCAGCGCCGCCGGCAGCTTCGCCGGTTCGGTGCCGCCGGCCTGGGCCATGTCCGGGCGGCCGCCGCCCTTGCCGCCGACCTGCTGGGCGACGAAGTTGACCAGCTCGCCGGCCTTGACCTTGCCGGTCGCGTCGGCGGTGACGCCGGCGATCAGGCTGACCTTGCCGTCCTGCACCGCGCCGAGCACGATCGCCGCGCTCTTGAGCTTGTCCTTGAGCTTGTCCATCGTCTCGCGCAGCGTCTTGACGTCGGCGCCTTCGAGCTGGGCGGCCAGCACCTTCAGGCCCTTGATCTCGATCGCCTGGCTGGCCAGCTCGTCGCCCTGCGACGCGGCCAGCTTGCTCTTCAGGCGCTCCAGCTCCTTCTCCAGCGCGCGCACCTGGTCCTGCATCTGGCCGATGCGCGGCACCAGCTCGCTCGGCTGCGCCTTCAGCGCGGCCGCGGCCTCGTTCAGGCGCGAATCGAGCGACTGCAGATAGTGCAGCGCGTTGTCGCCGGTGATCGCCTCGACCCGGCGGATGCCGGCCGCGACGCCGCCTTCGACCACGATCTTGAACAGGCCGATATCGCCGGTGCGGGCCACGTGGGTGCCGCCGCACAGCTCCTTCGAGCTGCCGATCGACAGCACGCGCACCTCGTCGGCGTACTTCTCGCCGAACAGCGCCATCGCGCCGCTCTTGACGGCATCGTCGAACGGCATCAGCTCGGCGCCGGTGGCCTCGTTGCGCAGGATCTCGGCGTTGACGATCTCCTCGACCTCGCGGATCTGCGCCGCGGTCAGCGGTGCGTTGTGCGAGAAGTCGAAGCGGGTCTTGTCGGCGTCGACCAGCGAGCCCTTCTGCTGCACGTGGCTGCCCAGCACTTCGCGCAGCGCCTTGTGCATCAGGTGGGTGGCCGAGTGGTTGCGCATCGTGCGCGCGCGGCGCAGGGCGTCGACCTCCGCCATCACGGTGTCGCCGACCTTCAGCGCGGCGCCGCCGAGCGTGCCCTGATGGCCGAACACATCGGCCTGGACCTTGGTCGTATCGGCCACCGCGAACACCGCCGCGCCGGCCTTCAGTTCGCCCTGGTCGCCCGCCTGGCCGCCCGACTCGGCGTAGAACGGCGTGTGGTCGAGCACCACCACGCCGGTCTGGCCCGGCTGCATGACATCGACCGAGGCGCCGTCGACATACAGCGCGACCACCTTGGCGTCGTTGAGCGCCAGCTTCTCGTAGCCGTGGAAGGTCGTCTTGGCGCCGGTGTATTCGAGGCCGGCGGCCATCTTGAACTTGCCGGCGGCGCGGGCCTGCTCGCGCTGGCGCGTCATCGCGGCGTCGAAGGCGGCCTCGTCGACCGAGACCTGCTGCTCGCGGCAGACGTCCTGCGTCAGGTCCAGCGGGAAGCCGTAGGTGTCGTGCAGCTTGAACGCGAGCTCGCCGTCCAGCATGTTGCCGCCCTTGGCCTTCAGGTCGGCCAGCGCCGCATCGAGAATGCTCATGCCGTTCTCGATGGTTTCGAAGAACCGCTCTTCCTCGGCCTTGAGCACCTCGACCACGCGCGGCTCTGCCTCGGCCAGCTCCGGATAGGCCTCGCCCATCTGCGCGACCAGGTCGGCCACCATCTTGTGGAAGAACGGCGTCTTGCGGCCCAGCTTGTAGCCGTGGCGGATCGCCCGGCGCACGATCCGGCGCAGCACGTAGCCGCGGCCCTCGTTGCCCGGAATCACGCCGTCGACGATCAGGAAGGAGCAGGCGCGGATATGGTCGGCGATGACTTTCAGCGAGTTGTTGGCCAGATCGTCGACGCCCGTCTCGCGCGCGGCGGCGCGGATCAGCGCCTGGAACAGGTCGATCTCGTAGTTGCTGTGCACGTGCTGCAGCACCGCGGCGATGCGCTCCAGGCCCATGCCGGTGTCGACGCAGGGCTTGGGCAGCGGCGTCATGTTGCCCTGCTCGTCCCGGTTGAACTGCATGAACACCAGGTTCCAGATCTCGATGTAGCGGTCGCCGTCCTCTTCGGCCGATCCCGGCGGGCCGCCCCACACGTCCGGACCGTGGTCGTAGAAGATTTCCGAGCACGGGCCGCAGGGGCCGGTGTCGGCCATCTGCCAGAAGTTGTCGGACGCATAGCGCGCGCCCTTGTTGTCGCCGATCCGCACGATGCGCTCGACCGGCACGCCGACTTCCCTGGCCCAGATGTCATAGGCCTCGTCGTCCTCGGCATAGACCGTGACCCACAGCTTCTCGGCCGGCAGGTTGTAGACCTTGGTCAGCAGCTCCCATGCGTACTGGATCGCCTCGCGCTTGAAGTAGTCGCCGAACGAGAAGTTGCCCAGCATCTCGAAGAAGGTATGGTGGCGCGCGGTATAGCCGACGTTTTCCAGATCGTTGTGCTTGCCGCCGGCGCGCACCGAACGCTGCGACGAGGTCGCGCGCGAGTAGGGCCGCTTGTCGGTGCCGAGGAAGACGTCCTTGAACTGCACCATGCCGGAGTTGGTGAACAACAGCGTCGGATCGTTGGCCGGCACGAGGCTCGACGAGCGGACCACGGTATGGCCCTTCGATTCGAAGAACTGCAGGAACTTGCTGCGGATGTCGGAGACTTTCATGTTTGGGGGCAAGGCGTCCCCGCATGGACATCGCAGGGCGCAGTCGGATTGGAT
>NZ_JCBAJO010000147.1:0-12413 GCF_059772245.1 Cupriavidus sp. R6-3 | reverse complement strand
ACGGCGCCGAAACCGGCCGGCCGATGTTCACGCTGGGCAGCGACGGCGAGCTCGAGCCGACCCCGGCGACGCCGCTGCCGCCGAAGATGCCGCTGCCCGAGCTGCCGCTGACGGCCGACATCATGTACCGCGTGCTGGCCGCCGAGATCTCGATGCAGCGCGGCCTGACGGGCCCGGCCTATCGCACCTACGTGGAACTGGCCCGCTCGACCCGCGACCCACGCTTCGCGCAGCGCGCCACCGAAATCGCCTTCAATGCGCGCGTCCCGCAGCAGGCCCTCGACGGCGCCCGCCTGTGGACCGACCTGGCCCCGACTTCGCCGGCCGCGCGCCAGGTGCTGTCGACCTTGCTGGTGCTCAACGCACGCTGGGAAGAAGCCGAACCGCTGCTGTCGCTGCAGTTGAACGGCGTGCCGCCGAGCCATCGGCCCGAGGCCATCCTGCAATTGCAGCAGCAACTGTCACGCACCAGCGATCCGGCCGGCGCGGCCGCGCTGCTGCAGCGGCTGGTCGCCAACGACATGCAGTCGGCCGAGACGCGGCTCGCGCTGGCACGGGCCAAGGAAACCGCCGGCGACGTGCCGGGCGCGCTGGCCGAGCTCGACGAAGCGCAGCGCCTGCGTCCCGACTACGAAGCCGCGGCGCTGATGGCGGCCGAGCTGCGCGCCGACAACTCGCCCGAACAGGCGATCGCCGGCCTGAAGCGCTTCCTCGACAAGGCGCCGGCCTCGGTGAACGGCCGCATCACGCTGGCGCGCGTCTATCTGCAGCGCAACGAGATGGACGCGGCCCGGCGCGAGTTCGAGGCGCTGCGCAAGGTCGCGCCCGACGATCCGCGCGTGCCGCTGGCGCTGGGTCTGACCGGGCTGCAGGCGCGCCGCTACGACGAGGCCGAGCGCTATCTGCACGAATATCTGCGGCTGGCCGAAAAGGCGCCGAGTTCCAACCCCGACGTCGCGTACCAATACCTCGCGCAGATCGCCGAGGAGCGCAAGGACTACGCGGGCGCGGTGCAGTGGCTGGACCGGATCGAGGACCAGCGCATGGTGGGGGCGGCATCGGTCAAGCGCGCGCAGATGCTGGGCCGCATGGGCCGGCTCGACGATGCGCAGGCGATCTTCGGCGACATGCTGGCCGATGCCGAGGACATCCCCGATCCCGACCAGCGCGCGCAGCGGATGATGGCGGTACGCCAGGCCGAGGTCGGCATGCTGATGGAAGTCAAGGCCTACGACCGCGCCCGCAAGGTACTGGACGAACGCGTCAAGGCCGAGCCCAGGAATGCCGAATGGCTGTACGAGCTGGCGATGCTCGACGAGCGCGAGAAGCGCTACGACAGCATGGAACGCCGGCTGCGCCAGTTCATCGCGATGCAGCCGGACCAGAAGCAGGGCTACAACGCGCTGGGCTATTCGCTGGCCGATCGCAACATCCGCCTGCAGGAAGCGCTGAAGCTGCTGGAGAAGGCGACCGAGCTGGGCCCCGACGATCCGTACATCATGGACAGCCTGGGCTGGGTCAAATTCCGCCTGGGGCAGTTGCAACCGGCCGCCAAGCTGCTGCGCGACGCCTACGCCAAGGCGCCCGAGGCCGAGATCGCCGCGCATCTGGGCGAGGTGCTGTGGCAGCTCGGCGAGCGCGACGAGGCCCGCAAGACCTGGGAGGAAGGCGTCAAGCTGGACCCGAACAATGAGACGCTGGTCGAAACGCTGCGGCGCTACAACGTGCGATTGGCGCAGTAGCGTCGCCGGCGTGCCGCCCGTACCCGGCAGGCTGTGCCTTCATCGAGATTCATCGCCCTCCATCGACATTCATCGCCGGCACGGTCCGCGCCAACGCGCGCGCCGTGACCCGGTACCGATCTGCGTTTTCCGCATGGACCGATCCCGCCGTACCCTGACCCTGCTTTGCCTGTCCGCGCCGCTGTGGCTCGCCGCCTGTGCCAGCGTCACGCCGTCGCGCCAGTTCGATGCCGCCGCCGGCGCCCGCGCCAGCGAATTGACCGGGCGCTTTGCCGCCAACTACGTCCGCTATGGGCGCGACGAAGGCGTGCAGGGCAGCTTCCACTGGCGCGAGCAGGGCGAGAACGTGCGGCTGGACCTGATTTCGCCGCTGGGCCAGACGCTGGCGGTGGTCACGGCGACGCCCTCGGGCGCGACGCTCGACCTGCCCAACGAACCGCCGCGCAACGCGCCCCAGGTCGATGCGCTGCTGGAGCAGAGCCTCGGCTTCGCGCTGCCGGTGGCCGGCATGCGCGACTGGCTGCGCGCCCGGCCGGCACCCGGTGCCCCGGCCAGCGCCACGCGCGACGCCCAGGGCCGGCTCGAGACGCTGTCGCAAAACGGCTGGACCGTGCGCTACGCGGCCTGGCAGGCCGCGCCGAACGGCGCCGAAACGCTGCCGCGCCGGATCGACCTGGCGCGCGACGGCGCCGGCGGACCGATGTCGGTCAAGCTGGTGATCGACGCCCCGGCTTCGCATTGATCGCCCGATGTCGGCCCCCTTGCCCCCCGCGCAACTGCGCGACTGCCCCGCCCCGGCCAAGCTGAACCTGTTCCTGCATGTGACCGGGCGCCGCCCCGACGGCTATCACACGCTGCAGACGGTGTTCCAGCTGATCGACTGGAGCGACACGCTGCATTTCGAACGCCGCGACGACGGCGCGGTACTGCGCGTGACCGACGTACCCGGCGTGCCGGCCGACAGCGACCTGGTGGTGCGCGCGGCCAGGGCGCTGCAGACCGCCACGGGAACCCGGTACGGCGTCGAGATCGCGCTGGACAAGGCGCTGCCGATGGGCGGCGGCATCGGCGGCGGCTCCTCGGACGCCGCCACCACGCTGCTGGCGCTGAACCGGCTGTGGGGCCTGGGCCTGGGGCGCGAGCAATTGATGCGGATCGGCCTGGGCCTGGGCGCCGACGTGCCCTTCTTCGTGTTTGGCCAGAACGCCTTCGCGCAGGGGATCGGCGAGGAGCTGACCGCCGTCGACCTGCCGGACAGCTGGTTCGTGGTCATCCATCCACGCCAGCATGTGCCGACCGCAGCAATTTTTTCCGACGAACGCTTGACAAGGGATACGCCCATCTCCATAATTGCGGACTTCGCTGCTTGCACAAACAAATTCGGTTTCGGTCGCAACGATCTGGAAGCGATAGCGACAGCGAAGTTCGGCGAAGTTGCCCGAGCCCTTGTCTGGCTGAAACAGTTCAGTCCGGAGGCGAGGATGACCGGTTCCGGTGCCTGTGTGTTTGCACGTTATCGCGACGAGCAAACTGCGCAACAGGTGCTCGACCGGTTGCCATCCGAATGGGATGGCAGATGCGTGAGAAGTTTGTCGCGCCATCCGCTCGCAGCGTTCGCATAGCAAGTTTTCGTTCGGCGTTGTGGCAGTCGGCGCAACGAAGAACGGTCCCGGTTGTGTAGGGGAGTCGCCAAGTCGGTTAAGGCACCGGATTTTGATTCCGGCATTCGAGGGTTCGAATCCTTCCTCCCCTGCCATTACATTCCTCGCAGATCTGCAGAATCCGTCGCCGGCAGCGCCGGCGACCCTCCCCCAGCAGCAAGACAGGTGCCCCTCATGAGTAGCGACGGCTTGATGGTATTCACCGGCAACGCCAACCCCAAACTCGCGGAGGCTGTCGTGCAGCACCTCGGCATTCCGTTGGGCAAGGCGCTGGTGGGCCGATTCTCCGATGGCGAAGTCCAGGTCGAAATTCAGGAAAATGTCCGCGGCAAGCACGTGATCGTGCTGCAGTCCACCTGCCAGCCGACCAACGACAACCTGATGGAACTGATGGTGATGGTCGACGCGCTCAAGCGCGCCTCGGCACGCAGCATCACTGCCGCCATGCCCTACTTCGGCTATGCCCGCCAGGACCGCCGCCCGCGCTCGGCGCGCGTCGCGATCTCGGCCAAGGTGGTTGCCAACATGCTCGAAGTGGCCGGTGTCGAGCGCGTGCTGACGATGGACCTGCACGCCGACCAGATCCAGGGTTTCTTCGATATCCCGGTCGACAACATCTACGCCTCGCCGGTGCTGCTGGGCGATCTGCGCGAAAAGAACTACGGCGATCTGCTGGTGGTCTCGCCCGACGTGGGCGGCGTGGTGCGCGCCCGCGCACTGGCCAAGCAGCTGAACTGCGACCTCGCCATCATCGACAAGCGCCGTCCCAAGGCCAATGTGGCCGAGGTGATGAACATCATCGGTGAGGTCGACGGCCGCAACTGCGTGATCATGGACGACATGATCGACACCGGCGGCACGCTGTGCAAGGCGGCCCAGGTGCTGAAGGAACGCGGGGCACAGAAGGTGTTCGCCTACTGTACCCACCCGGTGCTGTCCGGCGGCGCGGCCGCCCGCATCGCGGACTCGGCGCTGGACGAAGTGGTCGTCTGCGACACCATTCCGCTGCGCGACGACGCCCGCCAGACCGGCAAGATCCGCCAGCTGTCGACCGCCTCGCTGCTGGCCGAGACGTTCACCCGGATCGTCAAGGGCGACTCGATCATGTCGCTGTTCGCCGATTCCTGAGCTTCCTGTTAGAATTCAAGGCTTTGTCGCGTCCGCCGGCTTGTCCGCAAGCGGCGATGCGACGCAGAGGCGCCCGGTCACCGTACCTGGCGCCGGTTCATCGGGCTGTCTGGTCGCGGGCAGCCCTCTTACTTTTTGGAGTCCACAATGAAAGTCATCGCTTTCGAGCGTAGCGTACAGGGAACGGGTGCGAGCCGCCGCCTGCGCAACGCCGGCAAGACCCCCGGCATCATCTACGGCGGCACCGCCGAACCGAAGATGATCGAGCTCGATCACAACGCGCTGTTCCACGCGCTGAAGAAGGAAGCCTTCCACTCGTCGATCCTCGACCTGGAAGTGGGCGGCACGACCGAGAAGGCCCTGCTGCGCGCCTTCCAGATGCACCCGTTCAAGCCGCTGGTGCTGCACGTCGACTTCCAGCGCGTGTCGGCCACCGAGAAGATCCACGTCAAGGTGCCGCTGCACTTCATGAACCAGGAAACCGCTCCTGGCGTGAAGCTGGGCCACGGCATCATCAACCACATCCTGAATGAACTGGAAGTGTCGTGCCTGCCGGGCGACCTGCCGGAATTCATCGAAGTGGACATGGGCGCCGTCGAACTGGGCCAGACCGTTCACCTGTCGGACCTGAAGCTGCCGAAGGGCGTGACCCCGATCACGCACGGCGACGACAACCCCGCCGTGGCGAGCATCGCCCTGCCGGCCGGCGGCGTGTCGGAAGCGGCCAGCGAAGGCGAAGGCGAGACGCCGGCTGCCTGATCGGCGCCAGCCCTCGGCTGACCCGGCGGCACTGTCGTATCGACAGGCGCCGCCACAAAGACCGCCGGTTCGTCCGGCGGTTTTTTTTCGCGTATGCTTTCCTGCTGCGCCGCGTCCCGGATGCCGTGCGTGTCCGCCACCGAACCCGTTTGCACCATGATCAAGCTCATCGTCGGCCTCGGTAATCCCGGGGCGGAATACGAAGCCACCCGGCACAATGCCGGCTTCTGGCTGATCGACCAGCTGGCCCGCATGGGCGGTGCCACGCCACGCGTGGAAGGCCGCTTCCATGGGCTGGCGGCGCGCGCGCGCCTGTGGGATCAGGATATCTGGCTGCTGAAGCCGTCGACCTTCATGAACCGCTCCGGCCTGGCCGTGGTGTCGCTCGCTCGCTTCTACAAGATCCTGCCCGACGAGATCCTGGTCGCGCATGACGAGATGGATTTGCCGGCCGGCGCGGTCAAGCTCAAGCGCGGCGGTGGCTCGGGCGGGCACAACGGCCTGAAGGACATCTCCGCGCATCTGTCGACGCCGGATTACTGGCGCCTGCGCATCGGCGTGGGGCATCCGCGCAACGCCGGCGGTGCGGGCGATCGCGAGGACGTCGTCAACTTCGTGCTCAAGCCCCCGCGCCGCGAGGAGCAGCAGGCGATCGACGAGGCAATCGACCGCAGTATTGCGCCCGTGTCGCTGCTCGCCAAGGGCGAGGCCGAACGCGCGATGATGCAGTTGCATTCGGCCAAATGACGGCTTGAGTGGCCGCCCGCCGACGCCTGCGGTGAGTCGGTGCGAGTTGCCATTGTGGTTCGCAGGCGGTTCACGATACCGCCACAGGCTTGGCTTCCCGATCGGGCGCCAACCTTTTTTCGGCGGCGCACCGAGCACCATCGCCGTCCACGACGTTGTGGATCCTTATTTTCAGTTCCTCGATGACAGGGTCCCTGGCGGCGGGATCCGATGAGCAGTACCGCAGCGGCCAAAGATCCCCGGCGCTCACGCCCAACTCCTTCAACGTTTGCTTGATCAACCTGCGCGCATCCGGATGGGGATTGCGCGTCCTGTCGAGCAGGAGAATCGCCTGCTCGATGGCGTCATCAAGCGACAGCGGCTGCCTGTCCGGCTGTTCATCCAACGCCTTCTCCGGCCGCGTGCCCGTCCCCGCCGTGACGACATTGTTGCCCTTGTCGATCGCGGCCTGAATGGAACTCGCAGCGTGACGATGGCGATATCCCGCATAGAGGGTCCAGCCCGCCAATACCAGGCCACCGACGATGCCGAAGAGGATGCCACCGGTCGACACTCCACCCGCGACAAGAAAAAGCGCCAGCGAAATCCCACCGACTGCCATCGCCGCCCCACCATAGGTCATCCGCCATTTGCCCAGGCGGATCTGGTGCCTGGCGTCATCCTCGGCACGCCGTTCGTTGCGCTTGGCATGCGAGAGCAAGGACTCGGCAACCGTCGCGGCGTCGACCAGTTCGGCTTGCTGACTCTCCTTTGCTTCCTTGACGGTTCTTTTGGCGCGCCTTATCGCGTTCAGCACTTCGCTCGCTGCCGCCAGCTTCTTGAGTCCGTCGCGCCATCGCACTGCACCGGCGATGACATGAAGCGCGCCGCAGCCCAGACTGAAGGCAAAGCCGCAGATGGCAGTCGCCGTGGCATGGATCGGCACTGTCGCCAGGTGCAGCAGCTCACTTACCTTCAGGCTGTCCCAGAGCAGCGCCAGGTTGCAGCCGACCCCCGCGGCCTGCAAGACGCCGTCGCGCGTGAACATGACGAAGGAGTGCTTCAAGGTATCGGTGGCTTCCCGGCGGTCCATCTGCGCGGTTTGATAGTGCAGATAGCCGGTTGCCAACACCGCCATGGCGCCCCCGTCGGCTCGGACGCTGGTTGGACATGGCTGGACCGACGTGCTGCCGTCGGGCGGACAGGCGGCAACCGCTCCACGGCTTGCGGCCGTCACCGCCATCGCCTTCGATATTCTCGCCGCCCGCTTTTGGTGGGCGATTCGCTCAATAAAGATCGCGCGCAATTCACCGGTTGCGACAAGCTGCCGTGCGATTCGAAAACGCGCGCGCAGGTGCCTGCCGAACACGACTGTCGTGATCACGATTTCCACAATGGAGGCCGCGGTGCTTAATCCCATTGCCGCTTGCGAAATCGCATGCCTCGGACCATCGGTGCTGAATCGTGCGGTCAAGACAGACGACGAGGGATTGGCGCGGAAGAAGGCGACGATGGCCTCGGCAAAAGCGCCGGCCTTATATAGCGCAATGCCGCTCCATCCGAAGTACAAGACCGAATTCGCAAGGGCGACATGCCGGGCCTGAGGCAGCGCGTCTGTCCGTTCGACGATCCGGCTTGCACATGAAATGTGACCGCATCCCTCGCTCATCGAGCGTCCCCTCCTCTGCCTTGGCCGGTGCCTCGATCCACTACAGCCCCCTGGATCCGTCTTCGATTCTTTTCGCCGATTTTCTCCGGGGTTTTTTGAGCATCCCACGGCAAGACATCGTCATCGCTGGGCACCGCCTCCTGCGGTTTCGCACAAGGGACCAGCGCGACGCGCGTACCTGGCCGCTTGGATCTCATGCTGGCAGCGTTGTCTGCGGGCACAGTCTTTGGCATTCCGCAAACGATCCCTGTCTTGGACGATGTGGCGCTCTTCGGAGTCCGGCTCGTCCGAGGTGGAAATGCACGCCGCGAACGCATCGATCGCAGCGTCCGACGGAAACTCCTTGAACCGGCTCTGCATCAGCGATACGGCTGCAAAGCCGCTGCCGCACTGGCCCTCGTTTTCCCAACGGCATTGAATGAGGAGGGCAGTCCTGGCCAACCCAAGCACGGCGGCCGACTCCACCGGCGTCGAGGATGGAACCAGCCGCAGTATGGTTTTCCACCTCCTTTCGTCCCGCACCCGCGTAGCGTCGTGCAGCCGCTGTGCAATGGCGCCGACCAGCAGCGCCGCTTCTTTCCTGATAATAGGGTCATGCAGAAGCGGTACCGCGAAGCGAAGCAGCTTGTCGTGGAAATCGGCGTCCATGTCATCCTGATAAATCGTGCGGCGTGCAAATTCGGTCAGCACCATCACGGCCCAACCTGGGCAACGCTCCATGGCGAGATGAAACACCTCCTGTAGCACGACTTGCTTCGCGTTTCGGGTGAGCGCCCTGAACAATGGCCATACCTCGCGAAAGACGCGCTCCGGTATTCGCGGGTACATCCTGCCCAGCCTCTTGAACGTCTCCACGAATACGGTTCTTGCGCGCCAGCTCGTCCAACGGTCGCCGGTCAGTAGATTGAGCAGGAGCGCCACGTCGGTCATGCATGACGGCTGCGACCGGAAGCCCAGGCTCTTCCTGCTTGCAATCAGATCGCGAAACAGCTGGAACTCGGACCAATATGGCTTGAGCTGCCGATGCAGGAGGCGACACGTCATGGCAAGCGTCGCTCGTTCGAAGGGATCGCCGAGGCAGGCGACAATCTTGTCGGTCGCCATTTTGGGCAAGCAGGCAAGGTGCCCGTTCTCGGCTTCCGGCGTGCCTCTGGGAACGCTGGTCCGCGAAAACATTCGCGCCAGTGCGGCCATGACGCCGTGCGAACCGTCGCGCATGGCAAAGGCGGTGCCATCGAAGTGAAGACGGCCCTCGCACCGGCGGAACGGCGCGGTCTCACAGGTGCTGGTACCCGGCAATGCCGGGATCGGGTAACCCTCGGTGCGGACTTGCGGCATGGCGCTCTCCCGAGCTGTGGGGGATGCCACGCACGGTTGCACGGCGGCGAGTGCCAACGCTTAACAATGAACCGCAGACGGACAACTTTTGATAGCGATTGTTACGAAGATGTATCCGGGTGCGGGATAGACGACCCGCAGCGGCAGCCAATGACATAAAAAAACCCCGCCATCGTCGATGCGGGGTTTCTTGCTGCGGCGTTCGATGCAGGCGGCTGTAGAGCCGCGGGGTGGCGGGGCCGCCTCAGGCGGCGTGCTTGGCGGCGGTCAGCAGCCGGTAGCGCTGCATCAGCACCTCATGTGTCTCGACCCGGTTCGGGTCGCGCGGAATGCACGCGACCGGGCACACCTGCTGGCATTGCGGCTCGTCGAAGTGGCCGACGCATTCGGTGCATTTGTTGGGGTCGATCTCGTAGATTTCCGGCCCCATCGAAATGGCTTCGTTCGGGCACTCGGGCTCACAAACGTCGCAATTGATGCAATCGTCGGTGATGATCAGCGCCATGGTGGTTCCTTCTGCTATCCGGCCCTCGCCGCGCGATACGCCGCCGGAGTCCGCCCGCGCCCGACTGGCCGCGTCCTGACGGTTTCCGAACCCCGTATTCTAGGCGTTTTCGGGCCGGCCCGCCGAGCCGGCCCTGGCCTTGGCCCCGACCCGCGGCGGCGGACGGCAGGCGGCGGCCGATCGAGGGCTCAGTCGCCCTTGCCGATCTTTTCCTTGAGCCAGCGCTCGACGGAGGGGAAAACGAACTTGCTGACGTCGCCGCCCAGCACCGCGATCTCGCGCACGAAGGTGCCGGAGATGAACTGGTATTGGTCGGACGGGGTCAGGAACATCGTTTCGACGTCCGGCAGCAGATAGCGGTTCATGCCGGCCATCTGGAACTCGTACTCGAAGTCCGACACGGCGCGCAGGCCGCGCACGATCACGCGCGCATTGTTCTTGCGCACGAAGTCCTTCAGCAGGCCGGAAAAGCCGTCGACGCGCACGTTCGGATAGTGGCCCAGCACTTCCTTGGCGATGCCGATGCGCTCCTCCAGCGAAAAGAAGGGGCGCTTGTTGGGACTATGGGCGACTCCGACCACCAGCTCATCGAAGATATTGGACGCCCTGCGCACCAGATCCTCGTGTCCCCGGGTCAATGGATCGAACGTGCCGGGATAGACCGCGACGACCATGCTTCCTCCTTGTTCTGCCCGCTGCCGTGAACCGGCAAGCCGCACCGGCACCGGCTTTGCAGCCGGCTTGCGCCGATGCCGCCAGGCGAGCGTTGGCGACAGCGGCGTAGTGTACCCCTAAATGCGCGGCCGCTGCGCGGAGCGGGCGCGAGGGCCCTGGGCGATCATCGCGCACCGGCGCGCGAAGCGCCAGCGGCCGGATTCAGTCGGCCGCGCCGCGATGGCGCAGCAGGTGAAAATGGACTGCGCCGGCACGCGCGTGGCGCACGATTTCCAGCGATGCGGGCACCGGCGCATCGGCGCCGTTCAGGGGGCTTTCCGATTCGACATAGACCAGCCCCGCCGCATGGGTCAGCCGCTCGGCATGGGCCAGCGCCGGTCCGATCCAGTCCTCGGCGAACGGCGGATCGAGAAAGACCACATCGAAGCTGGCGGCCGGCATCTGCGCCGCGATGGCGAAGGCATCACCCTGGAGGATCTGGATCTGCTCGGCGCCGAGCCGGTCCTGGTTCTCGCGCAGCTGACGCACCACGCGCGGATTGGCCTCGACCATCGCCACATGGGCGGCGCCGCGCGAGGCGGCCTCGAAGCCCAGCGCGCCCGAGCCGGCGAACAGGTCCAGGCAGCGCTGGCCGCTGAGGTCCTGGCCCAGCCAGTTGAACAGCGTCTCGCGGACGCGGTCCGGCGTAGGCCGCAGGCCTTCCGCATCGAGCACCGGCAGCGGGGTGCGCTTCCAGCGGCCCCCGATGATGCGCACCTGCGCCGGGGTCTGACGGGAGGAGAACGAGGGAACGCGCCCACGGGGGGCGGTCTGGCTGCGCCCGCCGGCGGCGGGCTGCGGAGAGGGGGAACGCGGACTCATTCCGTGATTGTAGAGCCTGGCGGGCGGGCGGCTGGCGCCGGCGCGCGGGCGGCGCCGGAACGCTATGCGCGCCAGCGCACCGAGTCCAGCCCACGAAGGGGCGACGAATCGGCGCTCGCGCGATGCTTCGCTGGCCCGAGGCTCAGCGGGCGGCCGCCGTCGGCGCGCCGCCGGCAGGCCCGCCGACGATTACAGTCGCCATCGCGTCGGGGCGCACATGGCGCTGGAAGGCCTGCCTGACGTGCTGGCGATCGACCTTGGCGATCTGCGCGGTCCAGGTATCGAGGTAGTCCAGCGGCAGGCCGTACCAGCCGATATTGGCGACATTGGTCAGCAGCTTGCGGTTGCTGTCGATCCGCAGCGGGAAGCCGTTGATCAGATTGTCCTTGGCCGCCTTCAGCTCGGCCTCGGTCGGCCCTTCCTCGACGAAGCGCTTGAGCACCTGCCGCACCAGCGCGAGCGCCTCGTCGGTTTGCGCCTTGCTGGTCTGCAGGCCGATGCCGAACGGTCCCGGCTGCTTGGACGGGGCGAAATAGCTGTCGACGCCGTAGGTCAGCCCGCGCTTCTCGCGCACCTCCTCGGTCAGCCGGGAGCTGAAGCCGCCGCCGCCGAGCACATAGTTGCCGACCAGCAGCGCGAAATAGTCGGGATCGCCGCGCGCGATGGCGGGCTGCCCCAGCACCACGGTGGCCTGCTGGGCCGGATGCGGAACGCGCTGCACGCTGGCGCCGATGTCCATCTTGACCGGCGGCATCGCCGGCGGTGCGGCGCCGTTGGGCAGCCCGCGCGTCAGCAGCTCGGCGATCTGCTCGGCCTGGCGGCGGTCGATCGCGCCGATCAGCGTGACCACCGCGCGCGAGGCCGCGTAATTGGCGCGCCAGAAGCGCTCCAGGTCGGCGCGCGTGACCGAGGCGACCGACTCCGCGGTCGCCGACATGCCGTAGGGATGGTTCGGGTAGATGGCCTTGGACAGCAGCTTGTCGGCGATCACGCCCGGACGCGTATCGCCCTCGCGGATGGCAGCGATCATCCGCTCCTTCTCGCGGGCGACCACGGCCTCGGGGAAGGTCGGCGCCTTGATCAGCTGCGCGGCCAGCGTCACCGACTGCGTCAGTTCGGGGTTCGAGGTCAGCGTCCGCAGGCCGATGCCGCCGCGGTCGCCGCCGGCCGCGCCGCCGAAGCTGGCACCGGTATCGGCGAAGGCGTCGGCGATCTGCGCCTCGTCGCGCGCCGGCTGGCCTTCCACCGCGCCGGTGCCCTTGTCGAGCAGCGCGGCCGTCAGCGTTGCGAGCCCGGCCTTGCCCGGCGGGTCATAGCGGCTGCCGGCGTCGAAATCGACATTGATGTCG
>NZ_JCBAJO010000146.1:0-12463 GCF_059772245.1 Cupriavidus sp. R6-3 | reverse complement strand
CTGGCTGCTGGCCGGCCGCGCCTGGACCGAACCGGTCGGCAAGCCGCTGTCGGTGCGGCTGCTGCAGGGCAACGTGCCGCAGGACATCAAGTTCGAAGCGGCCGGCATCGCCCGCTCGAACGCGCTGTACCGGGACATGATCACCGCCGCCCCGGCCGACCTGGTGGTCACGCCCGAGACCGCGTTTCCGCTGATCCTGCAGGACATGCCGCCGGAGATCGCGCTGGCGCTGCGGCAGTTCAGCACCGGCACCGGCACCGCGCTGCTGTTCGGCGCGGCGGGCGCCGACTCGCCGATCGACTTCACCAACAGCGTGTTCGGCATCGGCCCCGAGATGCAGGGCCTGTACCGCTACGACAAGCACCACCTGGTGCCCTTCGGCGAGTTCATCCCCTGGGGCTTCCGCTGGTTCGTCGACATGATGAAGATGCCGCTGGGCGACTTCCGCCGCGGCGGCCTGGCGCAGGCGCCGCTGCCGGTGCGCGGCGTCATGGTGGCGCCCAATATCTGCTACGAGGATCTGTTCGGCGAGGAAATCGCGCGCACGCTGCGCGGCCAGCCGCAGCCGGCCAATGTGCTGGTCAACGTCACCAACCTGGCCTGGTTCGGCGACACCATCGCGCTGGACCAGCACCTGCAGATCTCCCGCATGCGCGCGCTGGAAACGCGCCGGCCGATGCTGCGCTCGACCAATACCGGCATGACGGCGGTGGTGGCCCCGGACGGCAGCGTGCCGGCGCGGCTGGCGACCTTCACCACCGGCACGCTGAGCGCGCAGGTACAGGGCACAAGCGGGCTGACGCCCTATGTGCGGGTCGGCAATGTGCCGGCGGTGCTCGGCTGCCTGCTGGTGCTGCTGGTGGTGGCCTGGCGCACGCCGTCGGCCCAGGGCCGTGGCCGGAGCGGCGGCGCCTGAGCCTGTGCCGAGGCCGAGCCGGTGCTCAGCCCTGGCGGTCCAACCTCAGTGGATCACGCCCGCCACGATCGATACCGCGGCGGCGGCCGCCATCACTGCCAGGGCGACCCGATAGGGTTTGCGCGAGAGAAACGACATGATGTTTGTCCCCGTTGTTGGCGCCGACGGTCACCGCGGGGCGCCGTCCGCTGCCTCTGTCGAACAGCTTTTCAATAATGTATACAAAAATCGATAACGGCAGGCCCTTCCGGAACTTGAGCGCCCTCGGGATTTACCCGAGGTCCTCGCCCACCTGCCTCCCCCTTCCCTTCGACGGCTGCCGGGCAAAAACCCGCTAGAATTCTGGGTTTGGCAACGGCGGGACCGGCCGGCCCGGCCGCCGTCCCCTGCCCGCTTCCGCTTCGGTGGCCCGCCGCCGGGCCAACTCTCCGCGATCCGTCGTCTTCGTTATGCTGACCTTCCAACAAATGATCCTGACCTTGCAGTCCTACTGGGACCGGCAAGGATGCGCGCTGTTGCAACCCATCGATCTGGAGGTTGGCGCCGGTACCTCGCACGTGCATACCTTCCTGCGCGCGATCGGCCCCGAGCCGTGGCGCGCGGCCTATGTGCAACCGTCGCGCCGCCCCAAGGACGGCCGCTACGGCGAGAACCCGAACCGGCTGCAGCACTACTACCAGTACCAGGTGGTGCTCAAGCCCGCGCCGGAGAATATCCTCGAGCTCTACCTGGGCTCGCTCGAGGCGCTGGGCCTGGACCTGAAGCAGAACGACATCCGCTTCGTCGAGGACGACTGGGAAAACCCGACGCTCGGCGCCTGGGGCCTGGGCTGGGAGGTCTGGCTCAACGGCATGGAGGTGACCCAGTTCACCTACTTCCAGCAGGTCGGCGGCATCGACTGCAAGCCGATCACGGGCGAGATCACCTACGGCATCGAGCGCCTGGCGATGTATCTGCAGGGCGTGGAAAACGTCTACGACCTGGTCTGGACCGAGTGGGAGGAGAACGGCAAGACCCGCCGCCTGACCTACGGCGACGTCTATCACCAGAACGAGGTCGAGCAGTCGACCTACAACTTCGAGCAGAGCAATACCGAGATCCTGTTCCGCCATTTCGCCGAGCACGAGGGCGAGGCCAAGCGGCTGATGGGCGTCGGCGCGGACGGTGACGCGGCCGAGGCGGCGGGCGTCAAGCTGGCGCTGCCGGCCTACGAACAGGTGCTCAAGGCCGCCCACACCTTCAACCTGCTGGACGCGCGCGGCGCGATCTCGGTGACCGAGCGCGCCGCCTATATCGGCCGCATCCGCAATCTGTCGCGGCTGGTCGCGCAGGCCTACTACGAATCGCGCGAGGCGCTGGGCTTCCCGATGTGCGGACCGGCCGGTGCCAACGCCGCGGCCGCGATGGCCGCCAGGCCCTCCGTCGAGGCCGCCGCATGAATTCGATGGCACGCCGTGCGCTGTGCTGCGCGCTGGCGGTGGCCGCCGCGGGCGGCGCGCACGCCATCGTGCCGTCGGCCTATGCCCAGGCCTCGCAGGTGCTCTACCCCTCGGCCGAGCAGGCCAATGTCTGCGAAGGCGATTCGCAGGCGCTGCAGCAGGCCATCAACAAGCATCTGCAGCCGCCCGCCAATGCGATCGACCAGTGGACGCAGCTGGTGCGCTCGATGTCCTGCGACCTGTCCGGCTCCAGGGACCTGGGCTGGCGGCGCGTGCCGCTGCGCGCCTACGAGAGCGCGATCCGCTATCCGCTGACCTGGGTCGAGACCGTGCACCGCAACGGCCGGCAACGGCGCCTGGTGCGGACCTATCATTCGGCCTCGCAACTGCCGCCGCGGATCGATTTCTGGATCGGCGGCCGCATCGACGAGATCCGCTACGATCGCCGCCATCACCGCCTGTACGCGCGCTTCTCCGCCAATAGCGAGAAGCTGGCCGGCAATGCGCAGTCCGCGTGCCGCTCGACCACGCTGCAGTTTCGCCAGCAGCACGGGCTATGGCTGCTGTCCGGCGTCGAACCGCGCTGTTGAGCACCGCTGAACCCTTCCGGCGCCGCCGATGCCGGCGTGCGCCACAAACCGTTGGAACCGATTCATGTCGCAACCCCTGACCGATTCGCTGCTGATCGAACTGTTCACCGAAGAGCTGCCGCCGAAGGCGCTGGCGCGCCTGGGCGAGGCCTTTGCCCAGGGCCTGTTCGCCGGCCTCGCCGAACGCGGCCTGCTCGATGACGGCAGCACGGTAACGCCGTACGCCACGCCGCGCCGCCTGGCCGCGCTGATCAGCGGCGTGCGCGCCAGCGCGCCGGACCGCGAGCAGCGCGAGAAGGTGCTGCCGGTGTCGGTGGCGCTGGACGCTGCCGGCGAGCCGACCGCGCCGCTGGCCAAGAAGCTGGCCGCGCTGGCGAAGTCGGTCGGCGTCGAGGCGATCGACTGGCAGACGCTGGAGCGTGCCTCCGACGGCAAGGCCGAGGCGCTGTTCTACCGCTACACCGCGCGCGGCGCGGTGCTGGCCGACGGCCTGCAGGCCGCGCTGGACGACACCATCGGCAAGCTGCCGATTCCGAAGGTGATGAGCTACCAGCGCCCGGACGGCAGCACGGTCAACTTCGTGCGCCCGGCCCACCGGCTGATCGCGCTCCACGGCGACAAGGTCGTGCCCGTCTCGGTGCTCGGGCTGGCCGCGGGCAACCGCACGCTGGGCCACCGCTTCCTGTCCGAGGGCGAGATCGAGATCGCGCACGCCGAGCGCTACGCCGCCGTGCTCGAGAACCAGGGCAAGGTGCTGGCCAGCTACGCGCAGCGGCGCGAGCGCATCCGCGAGCAGCTGCTGGCCGCCGCCGGCGCGGACCGCGTGATCATGCCGGACGCGCTGCTCGACGAGGTCAACGCGCTGGTCGAATGGCCGGTGGTCTACGCCTGCCATTTCGAGGAGGCCTTCCTCGCCGTGCCGCAGGAATGCCTGATCCTGACGATGCAGACCAACCAGAAGTACTTCGCGCTGACCGACGCCAACGGCCAGCTGCGCAACCGCTTCCTGATCGTGTCGAACCTGGCCACCGACACGCCGCAGTCGATCATCGGCGGCAACGAGCGCGTGGTGCGCCCGCGCCTGGCCGACGCCAAGTTCTTCTTCGACCAGGACCGCAAGAAGACGCTGGCCTCGCGCGTGCCGCAGCTGGCCAACGTGGTCTATCACAACAAGATCGGCACGCAGCTGGACCGCGTGCAGCGGCTGCAGCAGATCGCCGGCCATATCGCCGATGCGCTGGCCAGGGCCGGCGTGCCGGTCGACAAGGCGGCCGCGATGCGCGGCGCGGAACTGGCCAAGGCCGACCTGCTGACCGATATGGTGGGCGAATTCCCCGAACTGCAGGGCACGATGGGGACCTACTACGCCCGCCACGACGACGAGGCCGAGGAAGTCGCGCTGGCCTGCTCCGAACACTACCGTCCGCGCTTTGCCGGCGATGCGCTGCCTTCGAACGCCGTCAGCATCGCGGTGGCGCTGGCGGACAAGCTGGAGACGCTGGTCGGCATCTGGGGCATCGGCCTGCAGCCGACCGGCGAGAAGGACCCGTTCGCGCTGCGCCGCCATGCGCTGGGCATCCTGCGCATGCTGGTCGAGACGCCGCTGCCGCTGGGCATCGACGCGCTGCTGGCGCTGACCGAACAGGCCTTCGCCGGCGTGCCGGCGGTCAAGCCCGCGCGCGAGGACATCACCGACTTCCTGTACGACCGCCTGCGCGGCTACCTGAAGGACAAGAGCTACACCACCAACGAGGTCGAGGCGGTGGTCAGCCTGCGCCCGCAGCGGCTCGACGACATCCTCGGGCGCATGGAGGCGGTGCGCACCTTCGCCGCGCTGCCCGAGGCGGCCGCGCTGGCGGCCGCCAACAAGCGCATCACCAACATCCTGCGCAAGAATACCGAGGCCGTCGGCGAGGTCGCCCCCGCGCTGTTCCAGGAGGATGCCGAAGGCGCGCTGCATGCCGCCATCGACAGCGTGCGGCCCGGGGTCGAGGCGGCGTTCGCACGCGGCGACTTCACCGCCGCGCTGCGCGACCTGGCCCGGCTGCGCGAGGCGGTGGACCGCTTCTTCGACGGCGTGATGGTGATGGCCGAGGACGCAGGGCTGCGCGCCAACCGCCTGGCCCTGCTGGCCTCGCTGCACGCGCTGGCCAACCGCGTCGCCGACATCTCGAAGCTGGCCGCTTGACCCGCGCCCGCAGCACGACCAGCAGAACCAGCAGCATCGACCGTACCCGTTACCGAAGCGCCGCCATGCCGCAGACACCGCCCAAATTCGTGATCCTGGACCGCGATGGGGTCATCAACCTCGACAGCGACCAGTTCATCAAGACGCCGGACGAATGGATTCCGATCCCCGGCAGCCTGGAAGCGATCGCCGCGCTGAACGAGGCCGGCTACCGCGTCGTGGTCGCCAGCAACCAGTCGGGCATCGGCCGCGGCCTGTTCGAGATGAGCGCGCTCAACGCGATGCACGAGAAGATGTACAAGGCGCTGGCCCGCCTCGGCGGCCGCGTCGAGGCGATCTTCTTCTGCCCGCACACCGCGGCGGACGATTGCGACTGCCGCAAGCCCAAACCCGGCCTGATCCAGCAGGCGGCGCAACGCTTCGGCATCGAGCTACGCGGCGTGCCGATCGTCGGCGATTCGCTGCGCGACCTGCAGGCGGGCGTCGCCTTCGGCTGCACGCCGCATCTGGTGCGCACCGGCAAGGGCGAAGCCACGCTGGCCAAGGGCGGCCTGCCGCCCGGCACGCTGGTCCACGACGATCTGCGCGCGTTCTCGCGCTGGCTGCTCGAAGGCGAAGGCGCGCGCCACGGCGCCGCGGCATCGCACGCGGGCACGGCCGCTTCGCCATCCGCCACGTCACCGGTTGACTCGACGAACCCTCGATGATCTTTCTACGCTCCCTGCTGTTCGCGTTGTACCTGCTGGTACTGACGCCTCCCTATGCCTGCGCCTGCTTCCTGGCCTTCCCCTTCATGAGCGCCAACCGGCGCTACCGCTTCGTGCGCGGGTGGCCCAAGCTGGTGATCGGCGCCGCCTGGCTGATCTGCGGCATCCGCTACCGCATCGAAGGCGGCGAGCATCTGCAGGCCATGATCGACAAGCCGGTGGTGCTGCTGTCCAAGCACCAGTCGGCGTGGGAGACCGTGGCGCTGGTGGCGACGATGCCCAAGCCGCTGTGCTTCGTCTTCAAGCGCGAGCTGCTGTTCGTGCCGTTCTTCGGCTGGGCGCTCGGCATGCTGAAGATGGTCCATATCAACCGCAAGGACGGTTCGCGCGCCTTCGCCTCGGCCGTGCGCCAGGGCCGCGAGCGGCTCGCCGAAGGCGCGTGGATCATCATGTTCCCGGAAGGCACCCGCACCCCCGCCGGCATGGAAAACCCGCGCTACAAGAGCGGCGGGGCACGCCTGGCAGTCGAGACCGGCGCCTCGGTGATTCCGATCGCGGTCAACTCGGGCCGCCTGTGGCCGCGCAACTCGTTTCTGAAGTACCCCGGCACCATCACGATCTCGATCGGCCCGCCGCTGTCGTCGGCGCACAAGACCGCCGACATGCTGAACCAGGAAGTCGAGCAATGGATCGAGCGCGACATGCGCCGCATCGATCCGGAGAGCTATCTGCGAGGGCAGCCTGCATGAAGCCGGCACGCCGCGCCCCGGAACCCGCGGACGGCCAGATGGAACTGCCGTTGATGGATTCCGGCGCCGGCACGTCCGGCGCGCGGCCGGCGGCCAGCGCGCTCGATGGCACCACGTCGGCCGGCCCTGCCACGGCACCCTGGCCGGCGCCCCAGCCCAACGCCCGGCTGCTGCGGCTCGGCGAACGTCCGCTCCACTACACGCTGAAGCGTTCGTCCCGGCGCACCATCGGTTTCGTCATCGATGACCGCGGGCTGTCGATCACGGCGCCGCGCTGGGTCACGATCGCCGACATCGAGGCGGCCATCGCCGAGAAGCAGCGCTGGATCTTCGGCAAGCTGGCCGAATGGCAGCAGCGCGACGCGCAGCGCGTGCTGCCCGCGGTGCAGTGGCGCGACGGCGCGACCCTGCCCTTCCTCGGGAAACCCATCACGCTGCGCCTTGATTCGCCGACCGGTACGCTGCTGTTCGATGGCGAGGCACGCGTGCTGCATCTGGCGCTGCCGGAGCAGGCCGACGAGCAACAGATCAAGGACCGCGTGCAAGCCTGGCTGCAGCACCAGGCCAAGCGCCTGCTGGCCGAACGGCTCGATATCTATGCGGAAAAGCTCGGCGTGCGCCACCGCGCCTTCGCGCTGAGTTCGGCCAATACGCGCTGGGGCAGCTGCACCTCGGACGGCAAGATCCGCCTGAGCTGGCGGCTGATGCATTTCCCGCTGTCGGTGATCGACTATGTGGCCGCGCACGAGCTGGCGCATCTGAAGGAAATGAACCACAGCCCGCGTTTCTGGGACACGGTGGCGTCGATCTTCCCCGAGTTCCGCGACGCACGCGCGCAGTTGCGCAGCCATCCGCCGGAAGCCCTGCCGGCGTTCTGAAGCGGCGCCCCGGCTGTCGCTGTCGCTGCCCCCACCGCTGGCCCCACCGCTGGCCCCACCGCTGGCCCCACCGCTGGCCCCACCGCTGGCCCTACCGCTGGCCCTACCGGTGCCGCTCGCCGCGCTGGCGCCGCGCCCGCGCTAGGCGGAGGCGAGCCCCACCGTCTTGTCGCGACTGGCTGCGCCGCATTGGCGCAACTGCGACAGCCAACCGTCCCGCCTCCAGCGCTCGGCCAGCGAACGCAGCGTTTCCCCGCTGGCCAACGGCGTGTTGATCCAGGCATCGCGTCCATGGCGCAGGAATGCAATCAGGCGGCTGAACGGATTGCGCGCCCTGGCCTTTTCCCGCAGCTTGCCGAGCAGCAGATCCATGTCGCGTCCCACCTCGATGGCGTTGTCGGCGATGGCCTTGCCGAGCAGCTCGCGCGCTTCCCGCAGGTCATGCCATTGCGCGCCTGCCCTGAGCGCCTTGACGATCCGGTTCCAGTCGCCGACGCTCGCCGCGTCGCGCAGCAGGCGCTGTCCGGCCTTGCCGCCAACCGATATCCCGGTGGCGTTTTCCAGCCGATCGACGACCGCTGGCGGACAGCACAGGGCCAGCGCCAGCAGCTGGGGCGCCAACGGTTCGATCAAGCGCTTTGCAGCGGTCCGCGGACCGCTGGCGAGACAGTCCACCAGGTCGACAACGACGGCGTCGCGCCGGGCCAGGGCATCCCATCGTTTCGGATCGAAGCCGTGTATCGCCTCCACCCGCTGCAGACACGCGATCAAGGCTCGGATCGTTCCGGCGCCACGGTTCACGATGGCGCCGATCCGGTCGGCCCTCATCCCGGCAACCACCGCGGCGGCCACTTCCGGAGAGCCCTCGGCGGCCACGACATCGAGCGCGGTCCGGCCGTCGGCAAGCGGGGCCAGCAGCGAGTCCCCATGCTCGAGGCAGGCGCGCACCAGTTCGACATCGCCGCACTCGACGGCGGCAACGAGCAACGTCGCGCCTCCGCGGTGATCGACCGGTATGTCGGCATGGCCGCCTTGCTCGATCCACCACCGCGCGAGCCGGCGCCAGTCCTCGTTGTCGGCCCGATAGTCGTCGCGAATCATGCCGGGCAGTTCCCTTAGCACCTCGGCACGGTCCTGTTCGTCCAGGCGATGCCATATGGCCTTGGCGATTTCGTTGCGATGCGATCGCAGCGCCATCACCAAATGGCGCGCTCGCGGCTTGACCTGCGGCCAGTGCAGCATGCGCAGGACCTGCACATCGGTGTGCACTGCGCCCAGCACCGCCATCAACGCACGATCGGCGGTCTCCTGCGTCGCGGCGTGCTGTTGGACCCAGTCGATCGGCCGGACACGGAAGGCGAGCTCCTCCAGCGCCGCGGCGCCGTCATTGCCAAGGGCCCCGCGCCACTGCCACAGGCAGGCGACCAACCTGGACGCGAACACCGCATTGGCCGGGTTCCGCAGCCAGTCCCAGGGGATCGCGGCGGCCGGGGAGATGCCATCGCGCGCCGGCAGCGCCAGCAAGCGCCTCATCATCCGGCCGCTGTCCGCGCTGATCGCGCGCTCCCACGCGCCGCGCAACCAGGCCGGATAGGCCTTGGCGAATGGCGGTTGCGCGAGCCACGCCGCCAGGCGGTCGCCCCCGCCGGCGACGATTGCGCTGTCGAGAATCGCATCGATCGACGCTTCGGGCCAGGATCCGGCGCGCTCGGGGGAGAGCGTGTCGAGAATGGGTACGAGCAGCGGTGTGCAAGGGTCGAGCCGCCATACCGCCGTCAGGGCATCGATCCGCTGTGCCTGGCTGCAATGGGGCAGCATCAACGTCCACAGCGGCACATTGCGGCCGCGGATGGCGGCGTCCATGGAGGCCTTGGCCAGCCGGCCATCCGGTGCCCAGCGGCAACCGGCATCGAGCAGGATGCGCGTCAGGTGGTAGGCCGATTCCGAATCGGCCAGCGTACTTGCCTGATGCAACAAGGACTCGCCCGAGCATTGCCATCTCGCCGCCACGGCCAGAGGCGACTGGATCAGGTACGCGAGCAGCTTGTGGCGGCCAGTACGGATCGCCGTTTCGATCGCTTGCCACGGCAAGCTGTCCCGCTGGCGGGATGCCAACCATGCGGGCGAGACGGCCAGCAGCAGGCGGCACAACTCGACGGCGACGTCGTCCGGTGCCTGGCAGGCCGCGCGGATGGCCTCGTCCAGCATGGCGTGCAGGCGCGGACCGGCATCGCGGGCGGCGTGCTGCAGCAGCAAGCCGACCATGGCGATGTCCCCGCGCGCGATCGCCAGGGACAGCAGCGGCACACGGTGTGCTGTCATTGCGTTGGGATCGGCCCCTTGTTCGATCAGCCATGCCGCGATGGCGTACTGCCCCTTCTCGATCGCATGCTTCAATGGCGGATCGCCGCTCAGGTCCCGGAAGTGCGGCCCCGGCGTGTCCGGCAGCGCGGCCTGCACGGCATCGAGCCTGCCGGCGCGAATCGCGGCGATCGTCTGCGCCTGCGCGTCCAGCGTCGCCTGCACGAAGTCTGCCGCCTCGGGATGGCCGCTGCGCCGGGCCAACTCGATCGCTTCGTAGGCCACCGGCGCGAGCTGCGCTCCTCCGGCCATCAACCCGGCCAGCATCGCGACGTCGCCGGTCTTCGCGGCCCCGAGCAATGGCGAGCGGGCTGGATTGCGGCGCACGTGTTGCCAATCGCCCTCTGGCGCGCTTCGCCGCTGCGCCGCGCAAGCCAGCAACGGCAGGCGGTAGCGCAGCGCCAAGGCGAGCCAGCGTGATGCGGTGGAAGCCGGCGCCGGCTCGCTGGCCGCCATCGGCGCCATCGCTGCCATCGACGCCATCGCCGAGACAAGCCGTTGCTGGAACTGCGTGAACGCTTGCGGCGAACGCCTGAGCGCCTCGATGATGGGGTCAATCCCCTCGGCGCCGGCCGGATCGCCTTCGGCGCCCTCGGCAACCGCGGCGACGCAATCGCCCAATGCATCGACGATGGCGCCGTCCGGCGCGGCGACCGCTCGGCGCAGCAGCTTGCCGGCGTGCCGCAGGAAACCTTCCGCATCGAACGGTCCCGGAAGCATGCGCATGCCTTCGTAGAGGTGGCACAGATCGCTCGGCTCCAGCAGACGCACGGCATGGTCGTCATGGACGCTCTCGATCCAGAAGACGTCGGCGAAGCGATGCAACTGCATGTCGCGCGGCCGCCCGCCGGGTTGCAGCGGCGCTTCGCTCCACTGGCGCAACACGTCGGACTTCACGCCGGTCAGGACACCGATGTCGCGCAGCGTCCGCGCCAGGTTCCATTGCAGCAGGGACCGATCCGGACACAGCTGATACCCGCCGCCGGGCTCGTCGGGCCCGAGCTCGCGCAACAGCGACCCCAGTTCGATGGATCCGAAGTCGCGCAGCAGCGCATCGTCTTCGAGCAGGGGCATGATCTCCGCCGCGACGGCAGACTCGGAAATCGCCTGCCCGGACCACAATGGATGCTCCGCGCCGATACGCGTCTTGAGGGCCTCCATATACTCGTCGGCCAATTGGGCCAGCATCGCTCCGGTCAAGCGCGCCACCTCTGCCGGTTCGGTGATGGCCGCCAGCGCCTGCCGGTCGGAGTCCTCCAGCGGACGGTCGGCGACGAATGGATCCTTGACGACGGGCTGGCCAAGCCATTCGGACAGCGCGTTCAGGCAAGCCTGCAAACGGTGCGTGTCCCAACCGCGGTGGCCCTGGCGCAGTACCAGCCGAAGCAGCTGCTCCGTCATGACATCGTGGAAGATCGCCCTCGCCCTGCCGGCCAGCGAGCTGTCGCAGGCGAGATCGAGCTTGTGGGCGGCCATGGCGATGCCATTGATCGCGCCGGGCCCGCACTTGGGCACGCTGTCGGCCAGGGCAAGCATCACCCGCGTACGCAACGGCATGCAGACCCGGGGATCGTGCAATCGCGCAGCGATCCGCTCCAGCGCCGGCTTGACGACGGTATAGGCAAGCTCCAGATGCGGCTGGAAGCGCGCCCCGGGGCCATCGACATCGTCGCCGAAGAGATCTTCCACCAGTGCATGGATGGCGCCGCGCAGCGGATGATTGAGGTCCTCGGCCATGGCGCAGGCCGCTATGCTGGCGGCCGCCTTCTCGCACTGCTTGCGGAATCGCGGGAATGCCGGGGATCGGCCAAAGGCCTTCACGTCGCCATGCGCGGCGGGGTCGTAGTACACGGGTTCGTCGGGGCCAGCGCCCGCACGCCGCGGCTCCCCATTTGCCGCGGCAGGCCCCATGCCGCCGGGATTGCCTTGCGCAAGGACCATCATCACCATCGCCGCTCTCCGATCCGCCGTTTGAAAGGCGCCCATCTTAGGTGGCTGCGTCAGCTTTGCTTAACACATGGCGCCCGCATGTCGGGTTTCGACGGCGGCCGGGCCTCGGCCGCGGGTTCCGCATCCGGATCCCGCTGCGCCGGCGAAGGGAGGCGGCAAGGGGCCGCGGGGAGGGACCGTCGCCCTGCTCCACCGGTCAAATGCGACTAAACTACGTCCTCGCCTATAAAACGACCCACAAAGGTTTCAATTCATGCGACTCCTCCACACCATGCTCCGTGTCGGCGACATGCAGCGCTCGATCGATTTCTACACCCGCGTGCTGGGCATGCAGCTGCTGCGCGAGAGCGACAATCCCGAATACAAGTACCGGCTCGCCTTCGTCGGCTACGGCCCCGAGAGCGAGACCGCGGTGCTCGAGCTGACCTACAACTATGGTGTGGACAAGTACGAGATGGGTACCGCCTACGGCCATATCGCGCTGGAAACGGACGATGCCGCGGGCGCCTGCGAGCGTATCCGCGCGGCGGGCGGCAAGGTCACGCGCGAGGCCGGCCCGGTCAAGGGCGGCACCACGGTGATCGCCTTCGTCGAAGACCCGGACGGCTACAAGATCGAGCTGATCGAGCGCAACTCCACGCGCGACGCCAGCCGGCCTTGACGGCCCCGGGGCCTCGGCGCCCCT
>NZ_JCBAJO010000145.1:0-12558 GCF_059772245.1 Cupriavidus sp. R6-3 | reverse complement strand
CAAGCGGTGAACCCCGCGGCCGGCAGTATCTGGGGCGTGCGGAGCGCCGCAGAGCGGGAGGCCCGGGCCATCGTGGACAGCGAGCGGGCCGCTTCGTCGACCGCAATACCGCAAGCGCAACTTCGCGGCTCCGCTGGTTCGCGTGGCGCCGCTGACGGGCGCGCTGATGACGGACGCGCCGATGACGGACGCTCCGGCCACTGGGGCCCCGCTGACGGAAGCGCCGGCCACGGGCGCCCCGGTGTCGAACAATTGGCGCTCAGCACGCTGGCCCGCCATGCGGCACGCGCCATGGGCCAGGACAACGCCCGCGTGCTCGGTCTCGATGCCATCGCGCCGACCGTCGACCCCGCGGTTGCGTCGGCCGAGGCGCGATCGCCGGCTTCCACGGCACCGCGCGCGCACCGTCGCCTTCCGGCCCGACGCGATGCGCGAGGGAATGCGCGAGGGAATGCGCGAGGGGATGCGGGAGGCGATGCGCGAGGGAATGCGCGAGGGAATGCGCGACGGGATGCGCGAGGGGATGCGCGATGGCGGCATGGCGGGCGAAGTTGTGACCGCCGCGCGGGGGGCAACGCGCCCGCGCCACACGCAACTGGCGCTCGCCCCGCCGAACGCACGGCTGGCATCGGCCTACGACGATCTGATCGAAGAGGTCGCGCGCCGGCACGATGTCGCGCCGCACCTTGTCAGGGCGGTGATCAAGGTCGAATCCAATTTCCAGCCGCAGGCGCGCTCGCCGAAAGGCGCGGTCGGCCTGATGCAGGTAATGCCCGCGACGGGGCGACGTTTCGGCGCGGCCGATCTGCGCGATCCGCGCAGCAATCTGAGCGCCGGCACGCAGTATCTGCGCTGGCTGCTGAACCGCTTCGACGAGGACCTGACGCTGGCGCTGGCGGCCTACAACGCCGGCGAGGGCGCGGTCGAAAGGTATGGCCGCCGCATTCCGCCCTTTGCCGAGACGCAGGGCTACGTCGGCAAGGTGCTGGCGCACCTCGGCCTGACGCCCGGAACAGCGCAAATGCCCTTGCCGGCTGCCCCGACGGCGGGCGCCAATGCCCCCGGCAACGGCGGCACGGCCGATGCGCAAGCCGCCGGCACGATCGCGAGCCGCACCGACGACGGCAGCAGCGCGAAGGCGGGCCGTCCGGCGAGGGCCGGCAGCAACGCCGCGGCACGCCAGCAGGCCGATGCGACGCTGCGGACCGTATCGAACTGGATCGGCGCGCTGTTGACGTCCAGCTCGCAGCCGCCGACGCGCGCGGCAACAAACGGGACCGCTGCCACGGTACGGGCGATGGCGACGGACGCGCCCGTCGAGGCGTCGACCTGGACGCGATTGCCGGCCCCCGAGCCGGTACGCGCGGGACCGGTCTGATGACGGTGCCATCAAGCATGCCGCCGCCGCGCGGCGCCGGCGCACGGCTTTCAGGTCATGACCGGATCACGCCGTCGCGTTCCCTGCCAGATGATGAGTCGATGAACCCACCGTCCACTTTCGGCCAGCGCGGTGCCGGCGCCTGGTTGCGCAAGCTGATGGATTGTCCAGGCGTCGCGGTGATCGCCGCCAATGGACCGACCGCGCAGATCGAGGTCGGCGGTGTGCCGGCCAGCGCGTGGTGCCTCGAGGCGGGACTGTGCATCGGCCTGCTGCTCGAGCTCGGCGCCGAGCCGCCCGAAGGCTGGCTCGACGACGCGACGCTGTCGTTGGCCGCAACGCCGGCCGCGGCCGATGACGCGCTGGCCAGCGATGGCAAGGCGTGGCTGCTGTGGCACCGCTACGACCACGATATCGAAGCGAAGCAACTGGAAGAACGGCTTGCGCTGCAACTGGCGCTGGTCCGGCGGCTGACGGAAAGCGCGCGCGCCGCCGCGACCGGACCGGGTTCGGATATTGGAAGACTGATATGAATGCATTGCAGCTGGGCAAGCTGACGTTTCTCGCCGCGGCGCTGGTATTCGCCGTCGAGGCACGGGCGGCATCGGGCCCGCTGGGCCTGTCGGGCCCGGAGTTCTCCGTGTCTTCGCGCGGCATGAAGGTCGCCGCGCTGCTGCGCGACCTGGGCGCCAACTATGGCGTGCCGGTGATCGTCAGCCCGGACGTCAACGACACCTTCGTCGGCACGCTGGAGGGCCGCCAGCCGGAACGCCTGCTCGACCAGCTGGCGCAGCTGTACAACCTCGCCTGGTATTTCGACGGCCGCGTGCTGTACGCCTACAAGGCCGGCGAGGTCAGGACCGAAGTCCTGACGCCGTCCTATCTCGATGCCGGCGAGCTGGCGCAGTACCTGCGCGAGGCCGGCGTGTTCAAGGGTGGTACCTGCTCGGTGCGGCCGGTCAGCAATTTCAATGCGGTCGAGGTATTCGGCGTCCCGGTCTGCGTGCAGAGGATCGGCAAGCTGGCCAAGGATCTCGACGAGAAGACGTTGAACCAGACCCAGAACAAGGAGGTCGTGCAGGTCTTCCCGCTGCGCTATGCCTCGGCGGTCGATGGCGCCTACACCTACCGCGACCAGCAGGTCGTGATTCCCGGCGTGGTCACCGAGCTGCGGGAAATGGTGCGCAGCCGTGCGATTCCGGCGCCGACGGAAAGCGGGCAGGTGGTACCGGTCTCCGGCACGCAGCCGACGTTCTCGGCGGATGCCCGCAACAACGCCGTGATCGTGCGCGACCGCGCGGCGAACATCCCGCTGTACGCGGAGCTGATCAAGCAGCTGGACCAGCGGCCGCGACAGATCGAGATCTCGGTGGCGATCATCGACGTGGACGCCGCCGACATGCGCGAGCTTGGCCTCGATATCGGCGGCAGCGTCGGCCTGGGCAAGTCGCGCATCAGCTTCAACGCCGGCAATGCCGCGGCCACGGACGGCACCTTCTCGACGGTGCTGAGCAACACCGCCGACTTCTTCGTCCGCATCAACGCGCTGGAGCAGAACTCCAGGGCCAAGGTGCTGTCGCGCCCGTCGGTGGTGACGCTGAACAACGTGCAGGCGGTGCTCGACCGCAACATCACCTTCTACACCAAGCTGCAGGGCAACAAGGTCGCAGAGCTGGCCTCGGTCGCGGCCGGCTCGCTGCTGCGCGTGACCCCGCGTCTGATCGACATGCACGGGGAGCAGGAGGTAATGCTGACGCTCGACATCCAGGACGGGCGGCAGGAGCCACCGGCCAACAACATCGAGCAGCTGCCCCAGGTGCGCAACTCCGGCATCGCCACGCAGGCCATCCTGCGGCCGGGTCAGAGCCTGCTGCTGGGCGGCTTCGTCGAGGAGAAGCAGCGCCAGGGCCAACGCAAGATTCCGCTGCTGGGCGACCTGCCGCTGGTCGGCGGCCTGTTCCGCAACGAGACCCGAGAGAACCTGAGCGTCGTGCGGCTGTTCCTGATCAAGGCCGAACCGCACGCCCTCAACTGAAGTGGTCATGAAATACCGATACCAGATCAAGATCCTCAGCGGGCCGCTGGCCGGACGCCGGCTGCGCTTGCCCGAGGGCGAATTCACCATCGGCGGCGCCGATCCCGACCTTGACGCCATGCTGGAGGGCGGCGGGCGCGCCGTGCTCGATTGCACCGGGCAGGGCGTGCTGCTGCGCACTGAGGTGCCGGTATGGATAGAAGGCGTGCCGACGAAGCCGGCGGACGTCCCGTTGCCGCTGGAGAAGGTCGTCGACATCGGCGGCCTCGCGCTGCTGGTCGGGGATGCCGATCGGCCGCTGCCCGAGCGCAAGGTACCGGCCCGGCGAGACGGGCGACGCGGCATGGTGGCGACCGTCCTGGCGTACGCCGGCCTGGTGCTGCTGATGTCCGGCAGCGCGGGCGCGGCGATCTGGGCGTACGGGATGCTGCAGCCGGACAGCGCGGTGGTCGATCGCGACGAGTGGCTGGCCGAGTGGCGCAAGCGGGCGCGGCAGCAGGGCATCGATGTTGCCACCCGTCAGGACGGGATGATGGTGCTGGCCGGCAGCTGTCTGGATTCGAATGCGCGCAACGCACTGGTTGACAGGCTGCGCGAGCACGGCAAGCCGTATCGCGACGACACCCTGTGCCAGGACGAACTGGTGCGCAACGTGCAGGCCGTGCTGAATCTGCACGGCTTCGGCGAGGCGCGGGTGCGGCCCGGTCCGGCGGTCGGCACGGTGGTCATCCAGGGCACCCTCCATGCCGACGCGCGCTGGCGCCGCGCGGTGTCGATGCTGTCGTCGATGCAGGGATTGCGGCGGTGGTCGGTGGAGGACCCGGTCGGCACCAGCGTCAAGACGCTGATCGGCATGCTGCGCGACGCGGGCCTGATCGGGCGGCTCAGCGTCGCGCGCGAGAAGGACCTGATCCTGATCACCGGCGTGCTCGATGAAGGCGCACAGCGCAGCCTGTCGGCGGTCACGCACGCGTTCGCGGGCTCGCATCCGGACGCCCCCAAGGTCATCTTCCAGAACATCCCGACCCGGTCGATCCAGACCGGCATCTTCCCCGCGCCGGTGGTCAGCTTCGGCGGCAGCGGCGAGCTGGCCTTTCTCGATCTGGCCAACGGCACGCGCCTGAAGACGGGAAGCCGGCTGCCGGCGGGCCACGTGATCGTGCATCTGGACCGCAACGGCATCGACCTCGAGCGCGAGGGCGAGCTGATGCATCTACCGCTGGAGCTTTGATGGAACCGACTTCATCCAACACCCCGCCCCCCGCCCTGTATGGCACCGAGATCGAGTGCCGCCTGGCCGAGGACAGCGACGGCGCGCTGCGCAAGCAGCTGCGCGCCGAACTGGCGCGCGCGCGCCGAAGCATCGATGCACAGCTGCGCGCGCCGCAGACGCCGGAGGCCTTCGCCCGATTGACGGCGATGCGCGAGCTCTGTCTGGCCGGCACGCGCACGGTCGACAAGGTATGGCGCCGGCTGGCGGCACAGCGCGCGTGAGCGCTGCGCGAAGCGGCCCGAATGGCGTTGCAATGATCCATGACCGCAAACGCCTTGGCGCAATACCCGAACGAAAACCAAATGCTTTAGCACCCCGGATTTTTCAATAGATTCATGAAGCCTTGATCCGTAGAGTCATCACAACGGGCTTCGAATGGAGAAGCAAGATGGAAGAAGAGCAATTGTGGAAGCAGGCCGTGGAAACCCTCGAACGTCTGCGCGCAACGCTGCAAAAGGAGATGAACGACTGGGCCGAGATCGAACGGCGCATCGACGATCTGCAGCTGCGCGCGACCAGGGATCCCAAGGCCGCGCAAGAGCTGGCCGCGCTGGCCGCCTTCCTGGATGCGAGCCGAAACAACGGCGACGACATACAGGGCCGGATGGAGCAGCTGCAGGCCATGATCAAGGAAATGAACCTGCGCGCCGCGCAGGACCGCCGCGAAATCGAGCGCTACAAGCAAAAGGTGTTCGGTGCGCGCGGGGAGGAACAACAAACCGCTCCGGTGCCGCCTCGCGCCGGGAGCACGGCGGAAAAGCCCAAGAAACGCGTGCGCCGTTTTGCATGACGAGGCCCTCCTGTTTTGAATCTTGAATATTGAATTGGAGTAGAAAAATGGCTGGACATATACAAACGCGACCCAATCCGGAACTGCTGCTGCAGACCGACGCGCCTGTCAAGGAGATGCCTCTGACGACCGCCGAGCCCGCGCCGCTGGCCGGCGGGCTGCTCGTTCCGCGTAACTACGATACCAAGCCGGTCACCGATTCCGCCTGCTTCGCGCTGATGTTCCAGGCGATCGAGAACCAGCGGCTCGAGGTCGGCGCGCGCATGGACGAATACAAGTGGAACAACGAAACGGCGCGCGCGATCGAGAAGCTGAAGAACGCGACCCAGATCGCCATCGACAAGGACATCGGTTCCGATCCGAACAAGACCACCACGCTGCCGAGCGACGTCGCCCGCTACATGTGGGACAACAACCTGCAGATCGACGGTGTCTTTCCCCGCAAATACGCGAGCTTCGAGGAATTTGCGAGTCAGAAGTACTCGGCCGCCCAGTTGCGCACCGCCATTGGGAGCCTGGACATCAAGAAGACCGAGTACACCGACATGAACAGCCAGTACATGCAGCAGACCAATATTGCGCTGAGCCTGCTGCAAGTGGTCCAGCAACTGCTGACGTCGCTGATCGACATGGTCAAGCGCATCAAGGAACAGATCACGTCCAAGGTCTGATCGCGCAAGCCAGCCAGGGGAGAGCACCGTGCAACGCGTGTTGAAGCAGGCAAGTCCATCCGGTGCGGCGCCGCTTGCCGGCGCCGGCCGCGCCGACGGCGATCGCGATCCGGCGCCGGCAGAGCCGATGGAGCCGATGGAGCCGATCGCTCATAACGCGGCGCAGCGGGACGTCGAGCGCTACTTCGCCGAGGGCGGGAGCCTGCGCGAATTGTTCGGGCTCGATGCCGCCGCGCTGGAGGTCCTGTACACGTACGCCTGCCAGCGGTACGAGGCAGACGACCACGAGGGTGCGCGGCAGCTCTTCCTTGCGCTGGCGGCGATCGACCCGCACGGCTACGACTACTGGTTGTCGCTGGGGCTGAGCCTGCAGAAGCTGCATCGGCACGACGAGGCGATCTATTGCTTCACGCGCTGCGCGCAATTGCGCATGTGGGAACCGAAGCCACCCTACCTGGCCGGGGTCAGCCTGCAGTTGTGCGGCGAGTATCAGAAGGCGGCGCAAGCCTATTCGGCCGCGATCGGTTGGTGCGGGGAGCAGATCACATACCAGGGACTGCGCGGTCTCGCCGAACAATCGCTGCAGTCGCTGCAGTCGTTTCAGGCCCTGCCGCCGGCAACCCCGCCGGCCGCAGAGAGCGCGCGAATGGAAGGAGGAAAACAATGATCGGTGCCAATGCACTACAGCCCGTCGGGCTGGTTCCCGGCGGGGAGAGGCAGGATCGCCTCGATACGCAGTGGGAGGCAAGCGGACCCGGCCGGACCGGCATGGTTCGTGGCAGCGCGGGAGCGCGCGTTGCCATGCCGGCCATGTTGCCGGCTTCGGCGTTGGAGGTCGAGGAGGCCGAGGAGGTTGACCAGGTCGCTCGAGCCGCGGCCTTTGCCGCTTCGCTGCTGAAGCCACCGCCGCCGGCGCTGCGCGAGGTCGACCGGCGCACCGCCGAGCGCGCCTGGGGCAGCGTCATGGACGTGTTGTCCGGCGCGTTTCGTGCCGCGAAGGCGGCCTCGAAGCATGACGAAAAGGCCGTTCAGCTGGCGCTGAGCGACCTGGGCGGCGCGACCGAATCGATGCACGCCTTCTATCGGCGCGCACTGAATCCCGAGGCGGTCCTGATGGAACTGCAGGTCGAGAGCGGGATCTTCACGGCCGAAATGATGAAGGCCAACCTCGACCACACCGTTGCCCTGCGCAAGGAAGAAATGGCGGCCATCGAGGAAAAGCAGCGCAAGGAGCAGGAGGCCGCCGAGAAGCAGAAGCAGATGCAGCAGAAGGCCGGCAAGGGGCAGGTACTGGGGCTGGTGCTGAACTGGGCCATGGCCGCCGCGCAGGTCGTGACCGGCGCGCTGAAGATCGCCACCGGGCAACCCCAGGGGGCCATCGACCTTGCGGCTGGTCTGGTCGGGCTGGCCAAATGCACGCTGCAGACCATCGAGATGGCTCACCCGGAGCTTGCCGGCAAGCTTCGACACCATATCGACGAGCTGGCGAAATGGGAAATGGGCCTGAGCGTGGTGGCCGGCCTGGCAAGCGTGGTCTCGGTGGCGAGGATCGCCAAGGCGGCCAATGCGATCCTCGGCACGGCAGCCGGCGAACTGCTGACCACCGGCGTGGAGCAGGGCGGCAAGCGAATCAGTTCGGTTGGCGTGACGCTGGTCAATGCGATGGAGAAAGGCGGCGACGCTGCCGAAGCCGCATCGCAGCTGGTCAAGAACATCGCCCAGACGCTGGTCGACGATGTCGCCGTGCAGCTGCGCAACTCCCTGCGGGTTGCGGGCGGCAGCCAGAAGCTGGCGGAGGCATTCGCCAGGTCGTTCACCAATGAGGCCGTGCAGAAGCTGGTCGAGCAGTCGCTGTGGCAGGCCGCCAAGCAGATGCGCGGCCTGACAACCGAGGTCATCCAGTCGACCTTCATCGACCAGGTCAAGAAGCAGCTGACGCTGGCGACAGTGCGCGCGGCGGTCAACTTCACGGCCGCGCTGGAGGCGGCATCGGCAACGGCGCGAGTCGTCGCGCCGGCGGCACAGCAGATCACCGTCAATGCGCTTCGCGTCGAAGGCGCCAACAAGAAGGAAGAGATCGAACGGATGATGATCCACGCGATGATGCTGCAGTTTCTGATCGATCTGATCGGCCGACAGATCAAGGAAAACAGGAACGCGCTCGAACGGGTCACCCAGGACCATATCGACAATACCGAAAACATCACCAACGCAATCGGCGAGATTCGCGACGTGGCACTGCAGGCCGTAACGGCCGGCGTTTGAGTGCCAACAGTCGTTCCGATCAAGAAGCGGGCGGTGGCGCTGCATCGGCAGGTCGCCGCCGACATCGCGGAAGCGATTTCACAGGAGCAGCAACGATGAACACCATCAGCAATTCGGCCAGCGTCGCGACGCAGCAGCCGATTACCGTGCCGGAAGCGTCGGCCCGCAGCAGCGAGACAAAGTCGACGCAGGCCATGATCCTCGAATTTCAGGCCTTGATGAGGAAGCTGTACAACACCTACGTGGAGTGCCACGCGGCGCTCGAGAAGAACGTGGCGGATCTGCAGAAGCTGGCCTACCAACGGGCCATCGATGCGAAGGACCAACGCAAGAAGGCCGAGGTGGCGACCGGCGTGACCGGGATTGTTACCGGCGGCTTCAGCATGGCCTGCGGCATTGGCGGCGGCATCATCGGCTTGAAGACTCCCCTGGGCTACGGCATGGGTGTGGAAATGGGGTCGCATCTTGGCACGCCGGCCAGCGGTATCGGCAACGCCATTGGCCAGACCGTGACTGCCGGTACGCGCGGCAAGGCGGAGGAGGCGCAGATTCATGCCGACCTCGCCCGCAACGTCTCGGACTCGGCGGCGCGCGACGCAGGCAAGGCGCGCGACAACGCCGATCAGCATCACGATCAATATCTGCGTGAGGCTGGTCAGCTGACACAGGAAATGATCGCGGCCATCAAGGCCACGGTCGCCCCGCGGTAATCGATCGTGGCTGCGCCGAAGCATTCCGACAGCGAAGCGCCGCAGGCCGCGATCGCCGTGCCGGCGGATCCGGTCACCGGATTTCTGCTGTCTCGCGGCCTGCAGCCCGACATTGCCTATCTCGGCGAGTCGGCATTCGAACTGGGGCGCCGCGTGCGGCTTGCCGGGCTCGAGCTGATCTACCGCTTCGAGCAGGACACCCTGTTGATCTGCGATATCGCGGCGTACGACGAGTCCGGCGTATCGGATTCCTCGGGATCGTCGGGTTCGTCGGGTTCGTCGGGTTCGTCGGGATCGTCGGATCCCACGAGCGCCCCAGGCGACTTCCGCGGGGCGATGCGCACGCTGGTATCGCTGATCCATGCGATCGAGCGATCGGTACCGGAGGTCGAGGTCGTCGAAGGGCTGGTGCCGTTGACGGAGGGCCACGCGAGCGATGTCGATGAGCAGCAGCTTGGCCGGCGTTTGTTGTCGGTCTATCGCCAGCTGGGCGCGCAATGCGAGCCGCATGACATCGCGGGCATGGTGCAGGTTCGGTATCGGATGCGGGGCGGCCCACGGCAAGGGCGGCCGGTACAGCCATGACGCCGCGGGCCGCTACGGCAAGGACGGGTCCGGTCGGCATGGCCCGGACCGTGGATGCCCGATCAAACGTCGATCAGGCCAAGCCGTCGCGCCCATTTGGACAGGTCCGCGACATTGTGGGCGTCGAGCTTGCGCATCAGGTTCATCCGATGCGTCTCGACGGTCTTCAGGCTGATCGACAGGCGCTCGGCCACACGCCGGTTGGTATGTCCTTCGGCGACCAGCTTCAGTATCTGCCGCTCGCGCGGCGTCAGTCCGGCGGCGGCCACATGGCCGCCGTCGTCCCCCTCGGTGCGGCGCATCGCGTCCACCTGTTCGAGGTCGATGTCGGGATCGAGATAGGCCATGTCCTGGCGGACGGCGTGCAGCGCCGCCATCAGTTTTTCCAGGTTGCTGCGTTTGAGGACGTAGGCGTGCGCGCCGGCGCGCAGCGCGGCGGCCGCGCGGTTCTCGGAATGCAGGCCGGCCAGTACCACCACGCGAATGCTGGGCCATCTGCGGCGAATGGTCGCAATGGCGTCGACCCCGTCGAGGGAGCGCAATTGCAGGTCCATCAGGATCAGATCGGGATGGAACTGCAGGCAGGCGTGGACGGCACCGTGTCCGTCCGACGCTTCGCCGACGATGTCGACGGTCGGGTCGGCCTTGGTCAGCAGCGATTTCAGGCCCTCTCGCATCACGGCGTGATCGTCGACCAGCACGACGCGGGTGGCGGACAGGTGACCGGTGATGGGGCGGCGTGCGGATTGCACCAGGCGCGGCAGCACGGCAAGGCCGTTCAACGTTTGGATAGTCATGTGTTGCTCCGAAGACTATGCCGGAATCCGAGTTGCGTCCGATGCCAGGTGTTGGCTCGATGGCCCTCGGTTCAGGATGGCGCCAGTCTAGGTAGCGACAATGAGCAATAAATGATGGAACGATGAGATGGAAATGAGGGCCGGCGACCGGCAGCATCGACGCGCGGCATCGAAGCCGATCGATGCCATGGATCGAGGTGTGAACGAACGCGACTGGAGCGCGACATGAACAGACTGGATGGCTTTGACCGCCTGCTGGCGGAGTTCGGCGAATCGATCGGGATTCCCGAAATGGCGTTCGACGAGGATGGCCTGTGCCATATCCGCGTCGACGAGGAGTACCCGATCACCTTCCGTCGCGATGACGACAACCATAATCTGGTGCTGGTCGGATTGATCGCCGAAGAATTGCCGGAGCGGCTCGATCGCGAAATGGTCAGGGAGATGCTGGCCACCGGCGTCGAGCCGCTGCGCGACCACGGTGCCGCGCTGGGACTGGAGCCGCAGTCCGGCACGCTGATCCTGCATCAGACCATGCCGCTCGCCAAGATCGACCGCACGGTGCTGGAGACGCTGCTGGGCAACTTCATCCTGATGCAGAAGGACTGGTCGGCGCGCGTGGCCGGTGTGGGTGCGGAGGGCGGCCAGGCCGACCAGGCCGGAACCAGGGCGGGCCACGAGCTTCCCGCCGGTCCGTTGGCCGGCCGGCCGGCCGGCCTCGGTGGCCCCGCCGGTCCCGCTGGTCTCGCCGGTCCTGCCGGCGCAAAGCCTGCGTCGCCGGGCACCGGTCAGCCCGGTGCCAAGGCCCCGGCCAAGCCGGCCGCGACGGAACCGCGCTACCACCCTCATCTGCATCACCGCTGACCGCTGGCCGCTGATCGCTGGCCGCTGATCGCTGATCGCTGACCGCTGACCGCTGAGCGCTGACCGCTGGCCGTTGAACGTTGCCCCGTTGCCCCGTTGCCCCGTTGGCCCGTTGGCCCGTTGGCCCGCCGCTGGCGGCGAACGTCGGTGCACGGTGCGAAGATCGACCGGCGGCGGCGTCCCGGCGCCACACTGTCGATTGACAATCCTGGCCCAGGCTATCCATCATTCTGGTCGGAAAAGAAGGCACCCCGGATCGGCATTCGCCCCGGGGACAGCCGCACAAGAAGGAACGGGAAATGATGCAGTGGATACGCCTAGTGGCGGGCGCGGCGGGAGTCGCCGCGCTGTTGGCCGGGTGCGCGGCGGTGCCGCCCGACGAGTCGCCGCTACGGGCGGCAGTACAACCGACGCGGGACGACGCCCGCGCGCTGGCCGTCGAAGTCTATACCTACGCCTATCCGCTCGTGCTGACCGATGTCACGCGCGAGGTGATGGCGGCGCGGGCCTCGGCCGGCGCGGCGGGGCAGACGGCGGTCAATACCTTTGTCCACCAGCGCGGCGCGCCGCGTCCCGGCGCCTCGGACATGGCAAGCCCCGACGCGGACACCCTGACCTCGATCGCCTGGCTCGATCTGTCGCGCGGGCCGGTGGTGCTGAGCGTGCCGGACACCCAGGGCCGCTACTACACGATGCAGTTGCTCGACGGCTGGTCCAACGTCTTCTCGGCGCTGGGCAAGCGGACCACCGGGACCCAGCGCGGCAACTACGCGATCGTCGGCCCGGACTGGACCGGTGCGTTGCCGGCCGGCGTGCGCGAGATCCGCTCCCCGACCGCGATGGCCTGGGCGGCGCTCCATATTCAGGTTGACGGCAGGCACGATCTGCCGGCCGCGCACCGGCTGCAGAACGGCTACCGTCTGACGCCGCTGGCCGCCTGGCCGAACGGCCGCCGCGCCTTGCCGGCGGTGCCGACGATCCCGCCGGCGGCGGTCGACCTGGAGACGCCCCCGGTCGAGCAGGTCGCGGCGATGGACGCGCAGGCGTTCTTCAACCGCTTTGCCGCGCTGCTGCCGGCCAACCCGCCGACCACGGCGGACGAGGGCATGATGCAGAAGGTACGGGCGCTGGGCATCGAGCCCGGGGCACCGTATTCGACCACCGTGCTGGAACCGGAAACGGCGCGCGCG
>NZ_JCBAJO010000144.1:0-12623 GCF_059772245.1 Cupriavidus sp. R6-3 | reverse complement strand
GGCGATCGCGTCCGGATCGGTGTCCTCGTGACCCATCGGCGGCGACGGCTCCTTCATGCCTTCGGGCAACCGGGCCAGTGCCGGGCGTTCGCCGACGGCGCGGCGCGTGGCGCGGGCGCGCGGCGCCTTTTGGCCTGCGTCTTCGGCGTCCTCGTCGTCCATCGGCTCGCTGGCCTTGATCAGCCCCCTGGCCGTGCTGCCGAGCTTGATCCGCACCGGCTTGTCGCCCCAGATCTCTTCCAGGTTGTAGTACTGGCGCAGTTGCGGCTGCAGGATATGCACCACCGCGTCGCCGCAGTCGACCAGCACCCATTCGCCGGTTTCCATGCCTTCCACCGCGACGATGTGGCCGCCGGCTTCCTTGACGGTGTCGCGTACCGAGGCGGCCAGCGCCTTGGTCTGCCGGTTCGAGGTGCCGCTGGCGATCACCACGCGGTCGAACAGTTCGGTCAGGTGCGTGGTGTCGAACACCTTGATGTCCTGTGCCTTGACGTCCTCGAGGCCATCGACGATGGCGCGTTGCAGTTTGCGAATATCCATGGTGCCTTGGTGGTGCCCTTGTATTTTGTCAGCGAGGGATCGGTGGCCGTGGCCGCGTCCCGAGCCAGCGCTAACGGCCGGCCCGGTCCCACGGTCCTGCTCAGTCCTGGCGATAGAGTCCGTGGGTGGCGATGTAGTGTGCCACGCCCGGGGGGAGTTGGTCATCCGCGCGCTGGCCGGCGGCGAGGCGCTGGCGCAGGGCGGTGGAGGAGAGGTCGACGGCGAGCGTCTGGTCGATCCACATCCGGCCGGAGGGCGTGGATTGTATCAGGTGCGCGTCGGCGCGGCGTTGGGCCAGCGCGTCGCGCACCGGGCCGTCGAGCCGGTCCAGCGCGAAGCCGGGCCGGGTCGCGACGCACAGATGGACGTAGTCGAGCAGATCCTCCCAGCCATGCCAGGTGTGCAGGCGCAGCAACTGGTCGGCGCCCATCAGCCAGGCCAGCGAGGCTTCCGGGCCGTATTGCTCGCGCAGCTGGCGCACCGTGTCGATGGTGTAGCTCGGGCCGGCACGATCGACCTCCATGCGGCTGGCGTGGACCCGCGCCGGCGCGTCGGCCAGCGCCGCGGCGGCCAGCTCGGTCATCGCCAGCCGGTCGGCGGCCGGCGTCACGTCGTTGCCTTTCTGCCACGACTGGCCGGTAGGGATCCACAGCAGCTCGTCGAGTTCCAGATGGCCGATGCACAGCCGCGCCAGCGCGAGGTGGCCGACATGGGGCGGATCGAAGGTGCCGCCGAGGATGCCGAGGCGCCAGGGGCGGCCGTGCCGGGCGGGATCCGGATCGTCGGCCCGGGCAGGCCGGTTCGGCGCGCTGGCGGCGGGGGCAGTGATGTTCATCGGTGAGGTTCAGACCCAGTCGCGCGCCGGCAGGAAATCCGTGTACAGCGCCGCTTCGGCGCTGCCCGGCTCGGGCTGCCAGTCGTAGCGCCAGGCGGCCTGCGGCGGCATCGACATCAGGATCGATTCGGTGCGGCCGCCCGATTGCAGGCCGAACAGCGTGCCGCGGTCGAACACCAGGTTGAATTCGACATAGCGGCCGCGGCGATAGGCCTGGAAGTCGCGCTCGCGCGGGCCGTAAGGGGTGTCCTTGCGCGCCTGCAGGATCGGCAGGTAGGCGTCGAGGAAGCCGTCGCCGACCGCGCGCATCATCGCGAAGCTGTCGTCGAAGCCGAGCGCGGAGAAGTCGTCGAAGAACACGCCGCCGACGCCGCGCGCCTCGCCGCGATGCTTCAGGAAGAAATACTCGTCGCACCAGCGCTTGAAGCGCGGATACAGCTCGGCGCCGAACGGATCGAGCGCGCGCTTGCAGGTGGTGTGGAAATGCCGGCAGTCGTCGGCATTGCCGTAGTAGGGCGTCAGGTCCATGCCGCCGCCGAACCACCAGACGGGCTCGGCGCCTTCCTTGACCGCCAGGAAGCAGCGCACGTTCATATGGACCGTGGGCACGTAGGGATTGCGCGGATGGAACACCAGCGAGACCCCCATCGCCTCGAAGCCGCGTCCGGCCAGTTCGGGCCGGTTGGCGCTGGCCGAGGGCGGCAGCGCGTCGCCGCGCACGTGCGAGAAGCCGACGCCGGCCCGCTCCATCACCGCGCCGCCTTCCAGGATGCGGGTGCGGCCGCTGCCGCGCAGGCGCTCGGTGGGCGGCTTTTCCCAGGCATCGGTGGCGAACGGCTGTCCGTCGATGGCGGCGACGGCATCCGTGATGCGGTCTTGCAGATCCAGCAGATAGGCGCGGACTGCCTGGGAATCGATCATGAGCATGGTCAGGATTGTAGCCGCTGCCCCGTCATGGTGCGGCGGGGCCGGCACGCGGGGGAGCGTCAGGACAGCCTCAGGGCATTTCTCCCCTCTCCCGCCTGCGGGAGAGGGGCGGGGGAGGGGGCAAGGGCATCGCTATCGCCGACGTGGTTTGAGACCACTCCCTGTCCCCGGCCCTCCCCCCGTGAAGGGGGAGAGGGAGAACAAGGCGGAGCCGGCCCAAGGGACAGGGACCTCAGCGCTTGATCGCGCGATACCCGATATCCGAGCGGTACTGCATGCCGTCGAAGTGGATCTGCTGGGCCGCCGCATAGGCCGCGCGCTGCGCCGCCTTGACGGTATCGGCCAGGCCCACCACGCACAGCACGCGGCCGCCATTGGTCAGCAGCTTGCCGTCGGCCAGCGTGGTGCCGGCGTGGAAGGTCACGCTGTCGTCGGTCTCGGCCGGAATGCCGGTGATCAGGTCGCCCTTGCGCGGTGCGTCCGGATAGCCGTGCGCGGCCATCACCACGCCCAGCGCGGTGCGGCGGTCCCAGTCGAGCTCGACCGCGTCGAGCCGGCCGTTGACCGCGTGCTCCATCACGTCGAACAGGTCCGTCTTCAGACGCGCCATGATCGGCTGGGTCTCGGGATCGCCCATGCGGCAGTTGAATTCCAGCGTCTTCGGATTGCCGTCGCGGTCGATCATCAGGCCGGCGTACAGGAAGCCGGTGTACGGAATGCCGTCCTTCTCCATGCCGCGCACGGTCGGCATGATGATCTCGCGCAGCACGCGCGCATGCAGCGCGGGCGTGACCACCGGCGCCGGCGAATAGGCGCCCATGCCGCCGGTATTGGGGCCGGCGTCGCCGTCGAGCAGGCGCTTGTGGTCCTGGCTGGTGGCCAGCGCCAGCACGTTGGCGCCGTCGACCATCACGATGAAGCTGGCTTCCTCGCCCTCCAGGAATTCCTCGATGACGACGCGCGCGCCGGCATCGCCGAGCTTGTTGTCCGCCAGCATCATGTCGACCGCGGCGTGCGCCTCTTCCAGCGTGGTGGCGACCACCACGCCCTTGCCCGCGGCCAGGCCGTCGGCCTTGATCACGATCGGCGCGCCCTGCGCGTCGATATAGGCGTGCGCCTGGCCGGCGTCGGCGAAGGTCTGGTAGGCGGCGGTCGGGATCTGGTGCCGGTGCATGAAGGCCTTGGCGAAGTCCTTCGACGACTCCAGCTGCGCGGCCGCCTTGCTCGGGCCGAAGATGCGCAGGCCCTGCGCGCGGAACACGTCGACGATGCCGGCCGCCAGCGGCGCCTCGGGACCGACCACGGTGAAATGCACGTTCTCCTGGCGGGCGAAGACCGCCAGCGCCACCGGGTCGGTCACCGGGACGTTCTGCAGCCGCTTGTCCAGCGCCGTGCCACCGTTGCCCGGCGCCACGTAGACGACCTGCACCTTGGGCGACTGGGCCAGTTTCCAGGCCAGCGCGTGTTCACGTCCGCCCGAGCCGACAACCAATACTTTCATGATCCACTGCCAGAAGATAAAGCTTTGGGGAGGGCGGCCGCTGCATCGATGTCGCGACGGCCGCCGGGGAGAGGGGAGGGGGCGGAAGCGCCGGCTCAGTCCTCGATCACTGCGTTGGTGAAGACTTCCTGCACGTCGTCGAGGTTTTCCAGCGCGTCGAGCAGCTTCTGCATCTTGACGGCGTCGTCGCCGGTGAAGCTGACCTCGTTCTGCGGCTTCATCACGACGTCGGCGACCTCGGCCTTGAAGCCGGCCGCTTCCAGCGCCGTCTTGACGGTGCCGAAATCGTTGGGCGGGCAGGTGACCTCGATCGAGCCGTCCTCGTGGGTGACGACGTCGTCGGCACCGGCCTCGAGCGCGGCCTCCATCAGCTTGTCCTCGGGCGTGCCCGGCGCGAACAGGAACTGGCCGCAGTGCGTGAACATGAAGGCCACCGATCCCTCGGTGCCCATGTTGCCGCCGTGCTTCGAGAAGGCGTGGCGCACTTCGGCGACGGTACGGGTGCGGTTGTCGGTCAGGCAATCCACGATGATCGCGGCGCCCGACAGGCCGTAGCCCTCGTAGCGGATTTCCTCGTAGCTGGCGCCTTCCAGACCGCCCACGCCGCGCTGGATCGCGCGCTGGATGTTGTCCTTGGGCATGTTGGCGTCCATGGCCTTGTCCACGGCCAGGCGCAGGCGCGGATTCGAATCGGCATCGGCGCCGCCGAGCTTGGCGGCGACGGTGATTTCCTTGATCAGGCGGGTCCAGATCTTGCCGCGCTTGGCGTCGGCTGCGGCTTTCTTATGCTTGATATTGGCCCATTTGGAATGACCGGCCATGTTTCTCTCCGAGGCGGAACAGGTACGCGAGGCGCGTGCAGCGCGGCAAGGGCAGCATGGCCGAAGGCTGGCGGCCGGACCGGCGGGCGCTTGAGCGCGCCCACGCGGCCTGTTGCGATGCACGCGCCGGTGATGGAATCATCAGCGGCAGGCCATGACTGCTGGCAATCACTGCTGGATATAATCAGCCCGGGATTTTATCACGCGGCCCTGCGCGCCAGACCGCCGGCCCGGCCCTTGCCGCGCCGGGCCGGGCGGGCTTCGTGGCACCGCACCATCGCCGCACTATCCCGGCACCATCGCTTCATCATCGCCTCGTCATCGCGTCCTTATTCACCGGAGCCCCAGCATGGCCGACCCCATCGTTATCGCCAAGAACGCCCAGCAAGAACTGGCCCTGCTGCCACAGATGGGCAATCGCCACGGGCTGATCACCGGCGCCACCGGCACCGGCAAGACCGTGACGCTGCAAACGCTGGCGCAGGGCTTCTCGCGGCTCGGCGTGCCGGTCTTCATGGCCGACGTCAAGGGCGACCTGACCGGCATCTCGCAGCCCGGCCAGCTGTCCGACAAGCTCGCCAGGCGGCTGGCCGACCTGGGCCTGCCCGAGCCGGTCTGGGGCGCGTGCCCGACCACGCTGTGGGACGTGTTCGGCGAGAAGGGCCATCCGGTGCGCGCCACCGTGTCCGACATGGGCCCGCTGCTGCTGTCGCGCATGCTCGAGCTCAACGACACCCAGCAGGGCGTGCTGAACCTGGTGTTCCGCATCGCCGATGCCAATGGCCTGCTGCTGCTCGACGCCAAGGACCTGCGCGCGATGCTGCAGTACGTCGGCGACAACGCCTCGCAGTTCACCACCGAGTACGGCAATATCTCGGCCGCGTCGATCGGCGCGATCCAGCGCGGCCTGGTCGCGCTCGAATCGCAGGGCGCCGACGTGTTCTTCGGCGAGCCGATGCTGAACCTGGACGACTTCATGCAGACCGACAAGGGTCTGGGCATGGTCAATATCCTGGCCGCCGACAAGCTGCTGCACGCGCCGCGGCTGTACGCGACCTTCCTGCTGTGGCTGCTGTCGGAGCTGTTCGAGAAGCTGCCCGAGGCCGGCGACCTCGACAAGCCCAAGCTGGTGTTCTTCTTCGACGAGGCCCACCTGCTGTTCAACGACGCACCCAAGGCCTTGCTCGAGAAGATCGAGCAGGTGGTGCGGCTGATCCGTTCCAAGGGCGTCGGCGTGTACTTCGTCACGCAGAATCCGATCGATATTCCGGACACCGTGCTGGGGCAGCTGGGCAACCGCGTCCAGCATGCGCTGCGCGCGTTCACGCCGCGCGACCAGAAGGCGGTCAAGGTGGCTGCCACCACGATGCGCGCCAATCCCGAGCTGGACGTCGAGAAGGCGATCGGCGAGCTGGCGGTGGGCGAGGCGCTGATCTCGCTGCTCGACGCCAAGGGCACGCCCGGCATCACGCAGCGCGCGTGGGTGCTGGCGCCGGGCAGCCGCATCGGCCCGATCGACGAGGCCGAGCGCAAGCAGCTGCTGGCCTCGTCGCTGGTGGCGGGCACCTACGAGAAGGCCGTCGATCGGGAATCGGCCTACGAGCGGCTCAAGGGCAGGGCCGCGCAGGAGGCGGATGCGCAGGCCGGGCAGGGACAGAACGGTGCGCAGAACGGCGGGCAGGGCGCAGGCCAGCCCGCGCCGCAGCAGGCCGGCGAACGCGGCTGGCTCGACGAGGCCGGCGATCTGTTCGGCGGCCTGACGCGCGGCACCGGCAAGAGCGGCCGCGGCGATTCGATCCTCGAGTCGATGGCCAAGTCGGCCGCCCGCACGGTCGGCTCGCAGGTCGGCCGCGAGCTGATCCGCGGTGTGCTGGGCAGCCTGCTGGGGTCGGGGCGCAAGCGCCGCTAAGGCGCGGCGGCGGGGGCCGGCCCCGGCATCGGCCCCCGCCCCCGCCCCCGCCCCCGCATCAGTTCTTGGTGCCGAACAGCCGGTCGCCCGCATCCCCCAGGCCCGGCACGATGTAGGCGTGTTCGTCCAGATGGCTGTCGAGCGAGGCCACGTAGAGCTTCACGTGCGGGTGGGCCTTCTGGAAGACCTCGACGCCCTCGGGCGCCGCCACCAGCGCGACGAAGGTGATCGCCTCGTCCTTGACGCCGCGGCGCTTGAGCACGTCGACCGCATGCGCCGCCGAATAGCCGGTGGCGACCATCGGATCGCACAGGATGAAGCTGCGGTCCTCCAGGTCGGGCAGCCGCACCAGGTATTCGACGGGACGATGATGCTCGTCGCGATAGACGCCGATATGGCCGATCCGCGCCGACGGGATCAGCTCGACCAGGCCGTCGCTCATGCCGACGCCGGCGCGCAGCACCGGCACGATGGTCAGCTTCTTGCCGGCGATCACCGGCGCGTCCATGCTGACCAGCGGCGTGTCGATATGGCGCGTGGTCAGCGGCAGGCTGCGCGTGATCTCGTAACCCATCAGCAGCGTGATTTCGCGCAGCAGCTCGCGAAAGGTCCGCGTCGACGTGTCGCGGTCGCGCATGTGCGACAGCTTGTGCTGGATCAGCGGGTGGTCGAGGATGAACAGGTTGGGGAAACGCGGATCTTGCTTCATGGCGGGTAGCGGCTGGCGGTGAGGGCAGGGCGGAATCCGGGGGATCGCCCCGGTGGTGCCGGATTGTAATGGATGGACTCGGGGTCGTCCCCGCGGTCCGCGCGAAAGCGGGGACACGGTGCCTGGCAACGCCACAAACGCTGCGGGTCGAACCATCGGACGCCGGGGCCCGCCTGAGGGGCGGCGACGAAGCCCCGTCCGATGCCTTTGCGCCTTTTGACATACAATCCTCGCGTCTGTCCGGCGGCATTGTCGGGCGGCAATGCCAAACAAAATTTCCCGACGTCAGCCTTGCCGCGCCCGCCTGTCGGCGACCGCGCGCGGACAGGCCGTTTGCACCATACCCGTGCCCGCTTCCCAGAAATCCCTCGCCAGCCCCGCCGGCGCCTCCGCCGGCGCGCGGCAGCGCACCGGGCTTGCCGTCGCCGCCATCGGCGCGGTGCTGTTCTCCGGCAAGGCCATCGTCGCCAAGCTGATGTACCGCTACAACGTCGACGCGGTGATGGTGATCACGCTGCGCATGCTGTTCGCGGTGCCGCTGTTCATGGCGATCGGCTGGTGGCAGTCGATGCGGCTGCCGCCGCTGTCGTGGGCCGATCGCGGCCGCGTGCTGATGCTCGGCTTCATCGGCTACTACCTGTCGAGCTTTCTCGATTTCCTCGGCCTGCAGTACATCACCGCGGGGCTGGAGCGGCTGATCCTGTTCCTGACGCCGTCCTTCGTCGTGCTGGCCACCGCCTTCGGCTTCAAGCGTCATATCAGCCGCCAGCAATGGATCTCGCTGCTGCTGGCCTATGCCGGCATCGTGCTGGTGCTGGCCCACGATCTCGACGTCAGCGGCAGCCAGGTGTGGCTCGGCGCCGCGCTGGTGCTGGGCAGCGCGCTCAGCTACGCGGTCTATCTGATCGCCAGCGGCGAGCTGGTGGCGCGCATCGGCTCGCTGCGGCTGGTCGCCTATGCGATGTGCGTGTCCACCGCCTGCTGCGTGGTGCAATATCTGGTGCTGGGGCGCCCGTGGGGCGAGCTGCTGCAGCCGGCGCCGGTGATGTGGCTGTCGGTGATCAACGCGGTGTTCTGCACCGTGCTGCCGGTGTCGCTGACGATGATGGCGGTGGCGCGCATCGGCGCGCCGATGGCCTCGCAGGCCGGCATGATCGGCCCGGTGTCGACGCTGTTCCTCGGCTTCTGGCTGCTGGGCGAGCCGATCACCGTGGTGCAGCTGGCGGGCAGCGCGCTGGTGATGGGCGGCATCTATCTGCTGTCGCGCGGCAAGACCGCGCGCGGCTGAATCGACGTGACGGCGAGCGCGTGAGCCACGCAACGGCGCGCGCTCGAACAAGCTTGGACAATTAGCGAATCAAGGAGAAGGGAGCATGGATTTCGGACTGCGAGGCAAGCATGCGCTGGTGTGCGGCGCCAGCAAGGGACTGGGCTTTGCGTGCGCCGATGCGCTGGCCGCCGAGGGCGTCGACGTGGTGATCGTGGCGCGCGGCGCCGAGGCGCTGGACAAGGCCGCCGCCGACCTGCGCGCGCGCCATGGCCGCCGCGTGATCGCGGTGGCGACCGACATCACCACGCCGGAAGGCCGCCGGCAGGCGCTCGACGCCGCGGCCAAGCTCGGCGACCTCGACATCCTGGTCAACAACGCGGGCGGCCCGCCGCCGGGCAACTTCCGCGACTGGAACCGCGAGGACTGGATCGCCGCGCTGGACGCCAACATGCTGACGCCGATCGAACTGATCAAGGCCACCGTCGACGGCATGATCGCGCGCAAGTGGGGCCGCATCATCAATATCACCAGCGGCGCGGTCAAGGCGCCGATCGACGTGCTGGGCCTGTCCAACGGCGCGCGCTCGGGCCTGACCGGCTTCGTCGCCGGCGTGGCGCGCGAGGTCGCGCAGCACGGCGTGACCATCAACAACCTGCTGCCGGGGCCGTTCAATACCGACCGCCTGTACAAGACCATGGAAGGCGCGGCGAAGAAGGCCAACCTGACGGTCGACGAGGTCGCCCAGCGCCGCGCCGCGCAGAATCCGTCGCGCCGCTTCGGCGATCCGGCCGAGTTCGGCGCCACCTGCGCCTTCCTGTGCAGCAAGCAGGCCGCGTACATCACCGCGCAGAACATCCTGCTGGATGGCGGCGCCTACCCCGGCACCTTCTGAGCGCGCGCATGACGACCACCCCTGTCGCCGCGGTTCCCCCGCGCATCGCGCTGATCGCGCACGACCGCAAGAAGGACGACATCGTCGCCTTCGCCCGCCGCCACCGCGACTTCCTCGTGCACTGCGAGCTGCTGGCCACCGGCACCACCGGCGGCCGGCTGATCGACGAGGTGGGACTGCAGGTCACGCGCATGCTGTCCGGCCCGTGGGGCGGCGACCTGCAGATCGGCGCGCAGCTGGCCGAGGGCCGGGTCGCCGCGGTGATCTTCCTGCGCGACCCGATGACGCCGCAGCCGCACGAACCCGATATCAATGCGCTGGTGCGCGCCTGCGACGTGCACGACGTGCCGTGCGCGACCAATGTGGCGACCGCCGACATGCTGATCGCCGAAATGCGGCGCCGCACCGAGGCTCCGGCCGGCTGAGCCGGGCGCGGCGTCGCCGGGACCCCGCGGCGCTTCCATCCGATCATCCCCAAGGAGAACCGAACCATGAGCAAAGCCATCCGCATCTTCGAGAACGGCGGTCCTGAAGTGATGCAGTGGGTCGACGTCGAGGTCGGCGAGCCCGGCCCGGGCGAGATCCGTATCCGGCAGGAGGCGGTCGGCCTGAACTACATCGACGTCTATTTCCGCACCGGGCTGTACAAGCAGCCGCTGCCGGGCGGGATCGGCATGGAAGGCGCCGGCGTGGTCGAGGCGGTCGGGCCGGGCGTGACGCACTTGAGCGTGGGCGATCGCGTCGCCTATGCCGGCCGTCCGACCGGCGCCTATGCGCAGGTGCGCGTGATGCCGGCCGACATCGTCGTCAGGCTGCCGGACGACATCTCGTTCGAGCAGGCCGCGGCGATGATGCTGCAGGGCATGACGGTGCAATACCTGGTGCGCGACACCTACCGCGTGCAGCCGGGCGACACCGTGCTGCTGCACGCCGCCGCCGGCGGCATCGGCCTGATCGCCTCGCAATGGCTGAAGGCGCTGGGCGCCACCGTGATCGGCACGGTCGGCAACGACGACAAGGCCGCGCTGGCGCGGGCGCACGGCTGCGACCACACCATCGTCTACACGCGCGAGTCCTTCCTCGACCGCGTCAAGGAGATCACCGGCGGCAAGGGCGTCGCGGTGGTCTACGACTCGATCGGCAAGGACACCTTCAACGATTCGCTGGACTGCCTGGCGCCGCGCGGCACCATGGTCAGCTTCGGCAATGCCTCGGGCCCGGTGCCGCCGGTCGATATCTCGGTGCTGGGCGCCAAGGGCTCGCTGAAGCTGACGCGGCCGACCATCATGACCTATGTCACGCAGCGCGACCTGCTCGAGCCGATGGCGGCCGAGCTGTTCGACATCGTGCGCAGCGGCAAGGTCAAGATCGAGGTGCGCCAGCGCTATCCGCTGTCCGAGGTCGCGCAGGCGCATCGCGAACTGGAAGCGCGCAAGACCACCGGGTCGACCGTGCTGATTCCGTAAGCGCGCGGCAGGCGGCGATCAGGCGGCAATCAGGCCGCAGTAGGGGTCGCAGTCGGGCCGCAGTGGGGCCGCATTCGGGCCGCATTCGGGCCGCATTCGGGCCGCATTCGGGCCGCAACGAGAAAGGGCGCCAGTGGCGCCCTTTTCTCTTGCTGCTTCTTTTGCTCTTATCGCGTGCTCAGCGCGGCCGGACCGTGGTCGCTGCCGACCGCATCTGCGCTTGCCGCAGGATATGCGGCGGCAGGCGCTTGAGGATCAGGTGAACCGCCAGGGGGATCAGCACCAGGTCGTCGACGATGCCCAGTCCCGCCACCACGTCGGGGATCAGGTCGATCGGCGACAGCGCGTACAGCACCACGCCGATCACCGCCGGCTTGAGCCAGCCTGGCGCGTCGGGGTGCCGCAGCGCATGCCAGAGCAGGCGCCCATCGCGCCGCGCGAGCGTCCAAAGCGCCGAGAATCGTTTCCACATGAGAGGCCTCCTTCACACTGTGCACCCGCGGCTGGAAATGCGCGGCACGACAACAGGATAGCTTGGGCCGATCGGGCGGGGTTCAAGTTCCCCGCGGCGATGTGGTGAAGGCAGGGGAGGGTTTGCTCCCTTCTCCCGCGCGCGGGAGAGGGGCTGGGGGAGAGGGAAAGGCAGGTCGTCATGCGAGCCGCGCCAGCGTGTGCCAGCGCAGTTCGCCCTCTCCCCCGACCCCTCTCCCGCCTTGGCGGGAGAGGGGAGAACTACGAGGGAGAACTACGACGGCCAGCGCTGTCGATCGCCATCAACCCGGAATCTGCCCCTCCACACCCTCGACGTAGAACTTGATGCCGTGCAGGAACTTGTCGTCGGCCACCTGGCCTTCGGCGAGCTGCTCCTTGCCGGTGTTGTCCTTGATCGGGCCCTTCCAGATCGGCGAGCTGCCCTCGATGATGCCGCGGCGGCGCTCGGCGACCAGCGCCTTGACGTCCTCGGGCACGTCGGCGTTGAAGCCGGTCAGGTCGATCATGTTTTCCTTCAGGCCCCACCAGGTGGTGCCATTGGTCCACTGGCCGCCGAGCACGTCGCCGACCACCTTGTTGTAGTAGACGCCCCACGAGATCACCGACGCCGCCAGATGGGCCTTGGGACCGAACTTGCTCATGTCGCTGTCCCAGCCGAACGCGTGCACGCCCTTTTCCTGCGCGGTCTGCACCACGGCGGCCGAGTCGGTGTTCTGCATCAGCATGTCGACGCCCTGGCCGATCAGCGTGGTCGCGGCCTCGCGCTCCTTGCCCGGATCGAACCACTTGTTGACCCAGACCACCTTGACGGTCGCGTTCGGATTGACGCTGCGCGCGCCGAGCGCGAACGAGTCGATGTTGCGGATCACCTCGGGGATCGGCACCGAGGCGACCACGCCCATCTTGCCGGTCTTGCTCATCTTGCCCGCGACCACGCCGGCGAGGTACGCGCCCTCGTAGGTGCGCACGTCGTACTGGGCGAGATTCTCGGCGGTCTTGAAGCCGGTCGCGTGCTCGAAGCGGACGTCCGGGAATTCGCGGGCGACCTTCAGCATCGACTCCATGTAGCCGAAGGTCGTGCCGAAGATCAGCTTGTTGCCCTGGCTGGCCAGGTCGCGGAACACGCGCTCGGCGTCGGCGGCCGACTCGGGCACGTTCTCGACGTAGGTGGTCTTGACCTTGTCGCCGAACTTCTCCTCGACCGCCTTGCGGCCGCGGTCGTGCGCATAGGTCCAGCCGGCGTCGCCGACCGGTCCGATAT